>DASVGS010000374.1:0-2586 GCA_036379435.1 Ignavibacteriaceae bacterium | reverse complement strand
ATAAAAGGAAATACGGGGGGTATTGATCCAATCTTTTTTACGGCTCACATGGACACTGTAACGCCCGGAAATAATGTAAAACCTTCCATCGAAAACGATTATATCGTATCCGATGGTACCACCATTCTAGGAGCAGATGATAAAGCAGGAATTGCTGTTTTGTTAGAGACGATTCGTCTTTTACAAGAAAACAATTTGAACCACGGTGATATCCAATTTGTCATCACAGTTGGTGAAGAATCTGGACTTGCAGGAGCTAAAGTATTAGATACCTCACTTTTAAAAGCGAAATTTGGGTATGCTTTAGATAGTGACGGACCTGTTGGAAATATTGTTGTTGAGGCACCTTACCAATCAAAGATTTGGACGAAAGTTTATGGGAAATCAGCTCATGCTGGTGTTGCACCTGAAAAAGGAGTGTCTGCCATAACTGTTGCAGCCAAAGCAATTTCAAAAATGAACTTAGGAAGAATTGATGATGAAACAACAGCAAATATTGGGTACTTTAAAGGCGGAAAAAAAACCCAAACAAATGTTGTATGTGACTATGTAGAAATTGTCTCAGAAGCTCGTTCTTTAAAAAGAGATAAATTAATAAGAACAATTAATGAGATTCAAACGGCATTTGAAAGTACAGCTGCTAAATTTGGAGGCAGGACTGAAGTAAATGTCGAGGAAATGTATCCAGGATTTCAGTATAATAAAGAGGATACAGTTGTTAAAATTGCTCAAAGCGCTGCCCGAAAACTTGGCTTGCCAGCAGATATATTAAAAAGTGGTGGTGGAAGTGATGCGAATATTTTCAACGGTTATGGTATCCCAACTGCTAATCTTTCTGTAGGATATGAACATATTCATACAACCAAAGAGAGAATCCATGTCGATAATTTAGTAAATTTAACAAAATTAGTTATTCAAATTATTGATGATACAACTATTTCAGAAGATGTATAGTTTTTAAGCGTCCGATTTATCACTTCCTTAACTTTAAAAGTGAATAAAAATGGACGCTTTTCAATCTTTTTTGTTTTAAAGGGCGAATGTAATATGTTAAATAAAGCAAAAGTAATTTTTCACGTTGATATGAATAGCTT
This sequence comes from Ignavibacteriaceae bacterium, assembly GCA_036379435.1. GTDB lineage: Bacteria > Bacteroidota > Ignavibacteria > Ignavibacteriales > Ignavibacteriaceae > IGN3. The sequence continues at coordinate 1,492 of DASVGS010000374.1, read as the reverse complement.
TTATGCTTCAGTTGAAATGGCATATAATCCGAAATTAAAAGGAAAACCTATAGCGATCGCAGGTAATCCTGAAGAAAGAAAAGGGATTATTGTAACGAGCAGTTATGAAGCGAGAGCAAAAGGCATTAAAACGACAATGCCACTATGGGAGGCAAAAAAATTATGCCCGGATTTAATTGTAATACGACCAAATTTTTCGAGGTACAGGGAGACTTCTACAAAAATATTTAGGATGTTAGCAAATATTACTCCTATAATTGAACCAGTATCCATAGATGAAGGGTATATGGATGTTACTGATCACCCGACGCATCCGATTGAGCTTGCAAAGATGATCCAAAAACAATTACTCTCTGTTTTAGATATTCCATGTAGTATTGGCATTGGACCGAATAAATTTCTTGCCAAAACCGCTTCGGATATGAAAAAACCGTTAGGAATTACGATCTTAAGGATTCGTGATTTACCTAAAAAGTTATGGCCTTTAAAAGTTGAGGATATGTACGGTGTTGGAGAAAAGACTGCAAATAAACTACATAAAATTAATATACAAACTATTGGTGATTTAGCAAAAGCAGATGAATACACTTTATCACAATTGCTCGGTATTAATGGTGAAAGATTGAAAAAACGTGCAAATGGAGTTGATTCAAGAAAAGTTGATCCGGATGCGGTTAATGAGTTTAAGAGTATTGGAAATTCACAGACGTTACCAAAAGATACAACGGATGAAAGGGAAATTCAAAAACTGTTAACTCAATTGGCAACAAGAGTAGAAGAACGATTACAACGAAGAGAATTAAAGGGACAAACTGTACAATTAATGATTCGTTATAACGATCGTAAAACAGTGACAAGGAGCAAAAAGCTTGATCAATTTATAGATGATAAGGAAACAATTATTTCAACAATTTTTAATTTGTTAAAAGAACATTGGACCGGGGAACCAGTTCGATTATTAGGTGTAACGGTACAAGATTTATTAGAGAAACAATATGTTGTTGAACAGTTAGATTTGTTTACATACGAAGATGAAGTAAAAAAATATCAAATGAATACAACGATCGACAGACTAAAAGAAAAGTATGGAGAAAATACATTTACGCAATTGAATCATAAAAAGTCAGAAAACAAAAAGTTGTTGCGGACAAGTTTCCAAAAGGACTTCCTTGATGATTATCTAAAATAAAGGATTGCTTCGATAGTATAAAAATTTTATCTGTTTCCATAGGTAATCCGCGAGACCCCTTAACGATTACATATGCACGTTAAAGAGGTCTTGCTTTTCACCATAGAAGTTTAGGTTTAAATATTTTTGTTATATGCAATAACTATGTGCATGAATCAATCAATTTCTTACTTCATACGTATAAAAATCATACGCTAAAATTGTCTGTGGAAAGATATTTTTTGCCTCTTTCAATAATCGGTCCTTATCCCCGTTTTGATATCTGGATGAAATATGTGTCAATATTAGTGTTTGTACATTACC
>DASVGS010000373.1:0-15129 GCA_036379435.1 Ignavibacteriaceae bacterium | reverse complement strand
AGTTGAAACAATGAGGCAATCATAACAACAACTAAAGCAATTTTAATAGATGACTTTGCAAATCGAACGTGCCTGCCTTTTAAAAGATAATAGGCACTTACACTTATAATAAGAAAAGCACCTGCTAACCAACAACCGGAGAGTACATGTGAAAGTCTGTCAACCGATGAAGGATTAAAAACCATTGCCCAAAAATCAGTTATCTCTGCCCTGGCATTTATTCCCTCTCCAACTACATGAAATCCTGCCGGTGTTTGCTGCCATGAATTTGCAACTACGATCCAAACAGCGCTAAACATTGATCCGAGTGAAACCATAATTGTAGAGAAGAAATGCATTCGTGGTCCAACTTTTTCCCATCCAAACACAAGAACAGCAAGAAAACCCGATTCCAGAAAGAAGGCAAATATTCCTTCAGCCGCAAGAGCGCTTCCAAAAACATCTCCAACAAATCTTGAGTAAGTTGCCCAATTTGTACCGAATTCAAATTCCATCACTATACCTGTTGCTACACCTACAGCAAAAGTTAAAGCAAATACTTTAACCCAAAACTTAGTCATGTTCTCATAGAATTTATCTTTGGTTTTAAGATACATTCCTTCCATAATTACAAGTATTATCGCTATTCCGATACTGAGCGGCGGATATATATAATGAAAAGCTATAGTAAACGCGAATTGAATCCGAGAAAGTATTTCAACATCCATACTTGCCTAATATTTTTTTGAATTGTAAAACAAATTAGTAAAAAGGATTTTGATTGAAAAACATAAACCCGATTAAAGGTTAATAGTTGTTTATTGCCAACTAACAAAATCTTAAAGAAAAAATTTGTTATTTATTTATTGTCAAATAATTTCAGTTTCTCAGCAAAATCTGATGCAAAGTTGTCAAACATTTTTGCAACATCAGGATTGCTTGTTGATTTCCGGTATGTATCGCCAAGTTTCAGAATCATCTGATAAAAATGCAGATTCATATCCTCAACAAACATGTCCTTTGTCCATAGATCAATTCCAAGAGTAACTTTATCTTCTTTATCCCAAAGAGATAGCATCATAGTTTTTGCTTCCTTCATTCCTGTAAAGTCGGCATCGTCAGCACTCCATTCAATCTTTTCAGGCATATTTTTGTCATCAAGATGAATCGTAAAAGCAATGTTAGATATTTTGCTCATAAATAACTTTCTGATTGTGTTTTAGTATTTCTGATATTTTGCAAAACCATTCTTTACCATCTCATCATTCACGTTTATAATTTTTCCCTTTTTATCTTCAAACCAGATTTCGCCGAGATAGCGTCCATATTTTTCTTTTTTATCTTTAATCGTTTCAATAGTTACCTCTTTATCAAGAATTAAAGACCTTAAAAAATCACGGCTCTTCAATCCTGCTGCTCTATCTGCCCCCTTAAGTTCAGGTGCATTTATTCTGTTCAATCTTATCTTCTCACTTTTAATCCAAGTATGTAAACCCAGGTCAATATCAACTGTACAAGTGTCACCATCGTAAACATCTACAATTTTTGCTTTATAATGATAGAGAACTTTTTCCATTTGTACTCCTTTTCATTTGAGTTGATTGATTATATTTTAGTCCTGACAAAATTAAAAGGATAATAATTGAAAATAAAAGAATTTTTGATTTTTATAATATTTTTATCATCACCAATATTCTCGCAAACTGAAATATCTGTTGGCGGATATTTGGGTGGCGGAACTTTCAGCGGCAACTCATCTTCAGTTGGTGGATTTACTTCTTCAGTTTTTGTTGAAGCCAATCTGCCATTGTTTGAGGAAGTATTTCCAAGAGTAAGTTTGATCTTTACAAAAGACTTGAATGCAATACTGCCAAATGACAACCAGCCATATAATCCATACATTTTAGGATTTAATTTTAAAGGAGTCACAACTCAATATTTTGATAACAAAATATTTTTGGAAGAAGGTGTTGGATTGTTAGCTTTAAATGACAGGACTTTTATTGATACAAATGTTTGGGATTATGGTGTTGTTATTTCTATTTCAGCCGGATTTGATTTAAGAGATTTTGATTTAAAGGGATTTAAATTAGGCGCAGGTGTTGAGTATGGTTTGACTTTTTTTAATACACTCCCAAAATATTCCTCATTGCATATTTTACTTCAATACTCAATCTAACAGAAATAAAAACAAACCCGCGCTTTAGAGAAAGACGCGGGCTTTTATTGAGAGAGGCACAATTTTTTATTATAGTTTGGCTGTCCTGTAATAATTATCAACATAATTTTTATAAAGATTATAGCTCATTCTTTTTACTTCGGAATTTTTGTCCTTTAAGGATAATTGTTTTACTGCTTCCATTCCTTCATCATCATTTATTTCATAAAGAGAATAAGCTATTAATAACCGTATCGATGGTTCATTTTCTTCTTCTAATCTTTCAGTAAGACAATCAACAACTTCTTTAATCTTATACTTACCTGTAAAATAAATTGAGCTTTTTCTTACTCCGATATTATCACTATTAATACCTGCTTTTAAGTTATCCAGTGCATAAGTGTTTTTGGTAAGATCTGATATTGAGTTTGACTGTGCGGTTATTTGTGAACTTAAACCTGAAAGCAAAAGCAATGTAACCAGTAAAGCGTATTTTAATGTTTTCATTTTGAACCTCTCTGAGAAAAATTATTTAATTTTTATTTTCAAATTCTGGTTCAAATCTAATCTGGCTAATTGTAACCCGTGTCATTAAAAAGTAAATGGTTGTAAAACTTTGTCATGGATGATATAAAGATCAGTCGGGGATTAAATAAATAAGATTAACTGGGTACAAAAAAAATTCCCTTCTTGTTGAAGGGAATTTAATTTTGAGTAGTGGAATTAAAATCAGTTAATAATTTTACCCGCTTTCAATTCAGCGCTTATTCTTTTCAGTTTGTATACTTTATCAATAGCTTCATACATACCACTTGAATGAACAGAAACGGTTCTGTTTTCTTCCGTTCTAAAAATAAAACTGCCAGGCAAACTTTGAATGTTTCCATCGAAAGCTAATCCTACAATTTCTGCTTTTCTGTTTATAACCGGGCTACCGGAGTTTCCACCAATAATGTCATTAGTGGATACAAAATTAAACGGTGTCGATAGATCCAATCCTGCAGGTGGTGTTGACCATCTTTCCGGCAAACTCCAGGGAAATTCTTTTCCTTGACCAATATAACGATCATACATTCCATAAAAGGTTGTAAAAGGCTGAGCATAAGTTCCATTATAAGGATAACCTTCCACAACTCCATCTGCCAATCTTAAAGTAAAAGTTGCATCGGGTGGAATTGAAGTACCATAAACATTAAATAAAGCTACACCAAGTTGTTGTGAGTAAGAAGATTCCAGTTCAACAAGTTCGTTCACTTTTTTCGAATACTCTTCTGCCCTAACCTTTGAATTCATCATAAAATATATAAAAGGATCATCTCCCTTTAACACTTCATCCGGTCCTTGTTTTAAGAGACTTTTAACATCATTTAAGTTTGTAACTTTAGATTTAGAAAGCACATACTGTACTGCTTCTTTTCCCTGCAATCCATTTGTAAACTTTTTAACTAAAGGATCATTTGAACCAAGATATTTGTTTAAAGCATTAATTTTTTCTTCAAGTAAGGTGTTGTTCATTTCTGTATCAAAATCTTCCGGAAAAAGAGAAGCTAAAGTATTATCAAGTTCATCACCAACATATAATTCATTGCGATCTGTTTCAGGTAATTTTAGATTTTCTGCAATGTCAATAAGTTCATCAGCAATAAAAAAATATTGCGGTGTTGATAGCCGATTCATATTTAATGCAAAATTCTTATTTGATATTTCACTTAATTGCTTTCGCGAATCAGCAATTTTATCCCATAAATTTCCATACTGTTCTTTTAATTTTGGATCAGCCTCAACTGATTCCCGGAAGGATTTTTCAAAATCTTTTTTCCTTTGCATCAACACAGGATCTCTTAATCCCGCCAAAATTCCACTATAAGCTTTTATAGAATTATCAAAAGAAAATATCCTGTCTTCAAGTTCAGCTTTGCGGCTTGGATCTTTTTTTAGCATATCTTTATACATCTCTGATAGGGATGTAAGTAATTCTAAGGTTCTTGGATATTGTATATCCCTTGCATATTCTAACTGTGCAACGGTATTTAATCTATCTGTATTACCTGGATTGCCAACAACAAAAACAGGTTCGCCAACAGCCGCACCATTTTCACTCCATTTAAAATAATTTTCAGTTTTTAGTGGATTACCATTATCATCGTATACTCTGAAGAAACTGCAATCCAGGTTAAAACGTGGATAAGTAAAATTATCAGGATCTCCTCCAAAAAATCCCATTTGATCTTCAGGAGCCAAAACCAATCTTACATCAGTATATCTTTTATATCCATAGAGAGAAAATTTTCCTCCGTTATAAAGTGGAGTTATTGAAACTTCAAGTCCTGTAGCAGCAGCTTCACGTTCTTCTATCTTGGTAATTATATCATTTTCAAATTTTGCACGTTCTTCATCAGTAGTAGCTTTGTTAATAGCATCAATCACCTCATCGGTAACATCTTTAAATAAAACCATTTGATCGACATATAAACCGGGAACGGGTCTTTCATCCTGCAATGTTTGAGCAACAAATCCATTTGTATGCAAGTCTTCACCATCTTTTGTAACCTGAGTTATGCTTTGTCTTGCACAATGATGATTTGTCATCACTAATCCATCTTCAGAAACAAAAGATGCAGAACAATAATTTGCAAATCTTAATGCAGACATCCTTACATGTTCGAACCAGGTTTCATCTGGATTAAAATTATAAGTCTGACTAAAATATTGCATTGGCGGGTATTCGAATGTCCACATTTTTCCATTATCAAACTTGCCGGCTTTTACTGTATCAAGGTTCATCCAATTTTCTGATTGTGCTGATACCTGGGAGGTAAAGATCCAACTAAATAAAACTAAGGTAAAAGCTAACCATATAGCTTTTTTTCTGAACAGATTTCTCATAACTACACCTTATTATGTATTAATATTGTTAACTAAAAAACAATTTTTAAAAATAAATAAAAAATCCTTTTATGCGCCAAACTAATTATGAATGGTCGAATAAAAGGATAAAACTAACAACTGACTTAAAAGTTGCTTAAAATCAATTGTTCAGGCACAAGACTATTAAATGTAAGAATCTGGCTGATATAAAGGTTCTATTTCCCATTCATCTTCTATTGTTCCGATGCAATGAGAACATTTAGGAACCGTAAATACAACTTTTTCTTCATTAGGTGCAGCTCGTACAAAATTTAATACCGTTTTGCAGCTTGCGCATTGAACGATATGTGAGGTGTGTATCTTTCTGCTGCAATCCGGACAAATGAAACCGAGATCTCCGGGATTTTCTTCCGGATGTACTAAAAAGATCGAGTTGCATTTTGTATGATTACATTTAGCGAAGTGCCACTTAATAGTATCAATGTTTGCGATAACTATCTCCATAAAATTTGTTAAGCGAATGTAATTAGTGTTATTCAAAAAGTCCATTGAAAAATGAGTGCCTCACAAAAAAATATTATTGATGTACAGTGCACAAATTTCTTTAAATTGCAGACAAATTTAGATCGCGTTATTAAACTAAAAAACGCTTTTATTTTTCAAGGATTTTTTAATCATTTATTTATTAAGGATAGAGTATGGAAAAACTTAATTGTTTTAAAGCCTATGACATACGAGGGAAAGTGCCAACAGAACTTAATCCGGAATTGTCATATAAAATTGGGAAAGCTTTTTCCAAATATATTAATGCAAAAAAAATTGTGGTTGGTTATGATGTCAGAAAATCCTCTGTAGAAATTGCAACTGCCTTAATTAATGGTTTAACTGATGCAGGAACTAATGTAATAAATATTGGATTGTGCGGAACTGAGATGATTTATTTCGCTACTCCATATTTGGATGCTGATGGAGGAATAATGATAACTGCAAGCCACAATCCACCTGAATATAATGGGATGAAATTCGTTAAAAGAGATTCCGTGCCGGTTGGTTATGATTCCGGATTGAGTGTTGTTGAGGACATGATTATAAAAAATGATATTGGTGAAAATAATTCTTTAAAAGGATCTGTTGAGCAGAAAAACATAATGGAAGCATTTATAAATAATTTAAGTAAGTTTTATGATCCACATAAGATTAAACCATTAAAGGTTGTTGTAAATGCCGGTAATGGTTGTGCCGGTCTCTCGATAGATGCAATTGAACCTAAATTACCTATAAAAATGATTAAGGTTTTTAATGAACCTAATTCTGATTTCCCAAATGGGGTTCCCAATCCATTATTAGTTGAAAACAGAAAACCGACTATTGACGCCGTAATTAAAAATAATGCTGATCTTGGTGTTGCATGGGATGGAGATTACGACAGATGTTTTTTCTTTGATGAAAAAGGTAATTTTATAGAAGGATACTATATTGTCGGATTGCTTGCAAAATCCATACTAAAAAAATTTCCGGGAGAAAGAATTGTTCACGATCCAAGATTAATTTGGAACACACTTGATGTTGTTCAAAGAAATAAAGGCACAGCGGTTGAATCCAAGAGTGGGCACGCATTTATTAAACAAAAAATGCGTGAAGTAAATGCTATTTATGGCGGTGAAATGTCAGCACATCATTATTTTAGAGATAATTCATACTCAGACAGCGGAATGATTCCGTTTTTATTAATAATGCAACTTATGTCCGAGGATAATCAACCGCTTAGTGAATTGGTTGAAGAAATGATTGCCAACTTTCCTTGCTCTGGTGAAATAAATTCAACTATTGCTGATCCCGCAAAAAAAATTAAAGAGATTGAAAAAATATACGCCGATGGAAAAATCGAAAAGGTTGATGGTTTGAGTGTAGAATATGATAACTGGAGATTTAACTTGCGAATGTCAAATACGGAACCAATAATAAGATTGAATGTTGAATCGAAAGGAGATGTTTTATTAATGGAAGAAAAAACAGCAGAACTTTTGGAACACATTAGATCCTAAAAGAGTATGAGTGCAGCAATCATAAATTTGATTGCTGCACTAACAACTTATAATGAAAAAAATTACTCCTTACTATATCTGGTTTGCATTTTCACTAACTGCCTTAACATTCATCGGTATAACTGCAATCAAACTTCCATTTCGCGGCGATGAAAGACATATTGTTGAAACAATAAAATTATTTTCTGATAATTTTTCCTTTTCAACAATTAAAGATTATCCGGAAGTAACTCCTCCATTCGTTTACATGTTTTACGCGCTTTGGGCAAAAATTTTTAGCGGCTCAATAGAAAGTTTAAGGATGTTAACGTTAATAATATCTTTTTTAACGTGGCAGTTAGTTTATTACTTATTTAGTTTATTTGTTAAAAAAGAATTCCACGCAATTTTGCTTTCACTGCTGGTCATCATAAATCCATATTTTTTTGGTACAAGTATTTTTGTTTTTACTGATATGTTAACAATACTACTTATACTAGCTGCTGTTATATCATTTATAAAAGATCAACTTATTCTTTACACAATTTTTGGAGTACTGGCACTCCTTTGCAGACAATATGCAGTAATAATTCCATCAGCAGTGGTTGTATACTCATTGTTAAATTTCAAAAGAGAGAAGCAGATGAGCATAAAAAATATTTTCGCTTCGATGCTAACGTTGTTACCCTTATCCGGTTTATTTGTAATTTGGCAAAACATATCTCCTGTTAGCGGAATTGAAAAGTGGATAGTAGTTAATTCATCATTTTATAATATAGATTACATAAATACTTATTTAACTTTTTCCGTAATCTATATTTTCCCATTAATTTTTATCTTTTTAAAAAAGATCAGATTTGTTTACCCGGGTTTATTAATTGCACTCTTGATAACATTAATCTTATCTCTTTTTCCTGTTAAACCCTCTGCAGCTACGTTAGAGTTTACAGATTATCAAACCGTGGGATTTGTTCATCAGGCATTTACAAACTTATTTGGATATGATACCATACTGTTAAAATTAATTTTATTCGGTTTACTTTTGGCAGGATGTTATGTTAATGCAGAAGTAATTAAATCTTTTTATTTAACTTTTAAAGCAAAATCATATAAGAAAGAACTTATTTTTATTTTATTGTGGATTTTATTCCTATTGATAATGCCAATATCATATCAAGTGTGGGAAAAATATTTAACAATGATATTGCCTTTTTTAATACTTAGCATTTATCTGGTTTTAGTATCACCAAAACCGGAGCGTAATAATAGAGCTACAATTTAACTTCAACTTTAAAAGGAATTTTAATTTTCTCCCACTCAAGTCTAATTACGGCTGATTTATCCGAAGCCTTATTTATTGTGTAAGACAGCCATTCCTGCCAAACAGCTTTTTCAGGTTTTACTTTTACTCTTAATGCATCTTCAGATTCATTATATTCAAATGCACCCCATTGATCTGCAACTTTATTAAATATCAATTTCCATTCATTCTTTCCCGGTATTACAAAAAAACTGTAGGATCCTTTCTTCAAATTTTTTCCTTCAACAATTACATCTGTTGAAAAAGAAATTTTTGTTGCTTCATTTGCACCTGCCCTCCAAACGGCATCATAAGGAACAAGTTTACCCCAGATAACTCTGCCTTTAACACCAGGTCTGCTGTACACAATTCGGATATCAGTAAATCCAACAGTCTGCATAACTTCTGCTTTGGGACTAACTCTAACTTCCTGTTTGTTGTTTTGTGCTTTTATCGATAATGAAGAAAAAAGAATAATGAAAAATAGAAGAAACGGGACTGAATAAAATCTTTTCATATTTTTAACCATATTTTATTAGTTTAAAGATATTCAAATTTTTTGTAATTCCTCAACTACTTTATCAATCTCTTGATAACTGTTGTAGAAATGCGGTGAAAACCTTATTAAACCTTCCCTTATTGAACAAATAATTTTTTGTTTTTCCAACTGTTCAAAAATTATTTCAGGATTTTTTGGTTTGATTGTAACTATTCCCGCTAATTCTTCATCACTACAATTTGATAAAACACAATCTAATCCAATATTTTTAAGTTTATTTATAAAGTATTTTGTATTTGATAAAACTGTTGATTGAATATTATCAAAACCAAATTCTTTAAATAAAGTTAATGAAGTATTAAAGGCATATATTCCAAAAGTATTTAAAGTACCTCCCTGAAATACACCAGCAGAAGTTTTCAGAGCTAATTTGTAATCTAAAAGCTGCCAGGCGTTTATTACGGAAAGCCAACCAACATTTGAAGGTATCATATTTTTCTGTAAGTCCTCATCAACATAAATAAAAGCTAATCCTTGCATGCCTAACAACCATTTTTGTGTTCCGCAGGAAAGAAAGTCAATTTTACATTTTTTTACATCCAGTTTCATTGTGCCAATCCCCTGAATTCCATCAACGCAAAAGATAATTTTATTTGCTCTGCAATGATTTCCAATTTTTTCCAAATTAATTTTATATCCGGAAAGGAATTGTACGAAACTTACAGAAACCATTTTTGTTTCGGGTTTTATTGAATTAATAATTTGATCCGCGGTTACAATACCATTTTCTGATTTAACAAAATCTACTTCAACTCCCAATCTTTTTAAATTAAGAAATGGATATACATTTGCGGGAAATTCAACATCGTTTAATAAAATTCTATCTCCTTTTTTCCAACCGATACTTTGTGCAAGAATATTTAAACCATTTGAGGTATTATCAACAAAGGCTGTTCTGTCTGCGTCACAATTTATTAAATCCGCCAGCAGTTTTTTTGTTTCTTCAACAACTTTTAGAAAAGATGGATAATCATCAATATTATTTTCACTCTTTTCCTTTAAAAGCTTTGTAAGTCTGTTTAATACCAGTGTAGAGATTGGACCGGTTGAAGCATGATTAAAATAAGTAATCCCGTTCTTTAGGTAAGGAAAATTATTGCGGACATCATTTACGTTCATCTTTGAAATTCGCCTGTAGTTTAATTAGTTTTCAATACAAAATTACGGATGAATTTTATCTCTTCTAAAATTAATTATTTACAGGTAAGATATGGCAACTCCAAAACCTCTCAAACATAAAGAACTAAAACCAGAAGAACTAAGATGGAAATGCGATCCAAATATATTTTCTTTTGAATCTACAGATGATGTTGATCCAATTGAGGGAATAATTGGGCAGGAACGTGCTCTAAAAGCTATCAGGATGGGAGTAGATTTACGCGCCCCCGGATATAATATTTATATTGCCGGTCTTTCAGGATCCGGTAAGGCAACAACTGTAAAGCAAATGCTTGAAAAAATCAGTTCAGATTGCCCGCGGCTTTATGATTATGCCTATGTAAATAATTTTAGTAATCCCGATCAGCCGTTGCTAATAAAATTTATTAAGGGACAGGCAAAAGAGTTTAAACAAGATTTAAATACAGCCATAGAAATATTGAAACAAAGGATTCCTATTGCACTTGAAGGGGACATGTATCTCTCCCGTAAAAAAAATATTGTGGATGAGTACAATCAAAAAGAACAGGAGTTAATGGACTCTTTCGATAAGGAATTGAGGAAGAATGGATTTTCACTTGGTCAAATTCGTGTTGGTGATCAAATTAGACCCGATATAATTCCATTAATTGATGGGCAGCCGGTACCGGTTTTTCAATTGGAAGAATTAATTAAGCAAAATAAATTAACCAAGGAAAATGCACAGAAAATTATAATTGATTACAATAGCCATCAACCAAAACTTCAGATCATTTTCAAGAAGGGGTTAAAGATCAGCCAGGAATTCCAGGAAAAACTTCAGAAACTTGAAAAAGATAGTGCTGAGATAATCGTACGTGGAATTTTTGAGGGATTAAAAGAAAAATACAATTCTAATTCTGTGCTTGAACATTTAAACCTTGTTGAAGAAAATATTTTGGACAACGTTCAAATATTTAAAGGTGTCAAACCCGAAGGCGAGATTACTCAGGAAGGAATGTTAATTGATTACTTCCGTGACTATGATCTGAATATCATACTTGATAATTCAGATACGACCGAGTGCCCGGTAATTATTGAGACTAATCCAAATTTTACAAATCTTTTTGGAACTATAGAAAAAGTTAGCGATGGTAAAGGTAACTGGTACAGTGATTTTACAAATATCAAATCCGGATCAATGCTGCGTGCCAACGGCGGTTATTTAGTTTTAAATGTAATGCATTTATTTGAAGAGCCCGGAGTCTGGAAGTCATTAAAACGTGTACTTACTTATAATAAGTTAGAAATTCAGGAATCTCCATATCATCTAACTATGGCTTCAACATCACTTAAGCCACAACCAATTGATATTGACACTAAGGTAATTTTAATCGGCAGCCAGATGATCTATGGTTATTTGAGTGAACGGGAATATGATTTTAAGAAAATGTTTAAAGTTAAAGCAGATTTTGATTACGAAATTTTTAGAAGTGATAATGTAATTGTTGAATATGTTCAGGTAATTAAGAAACTAATTAAAGATGAAAAGCTTAAAGAGTTTGATAAATCCGCTATTGCATATCTCCTGGAAATAAGTGCAATATTAGCTGGCAGAAGAAACAAGCTTACATTACGATTTTCTAAAATTGCTGATATTGCCAGAGAAGCAAGTTTTTGGGCAGCAGATGATGGATTTGATATTGTGTCTGCTGCTCATGTAGAAAAAGCATATCAACTGGCAAGAGAAAGACATGGAATGCTGGAGGATAAAGTGACAGAAATGTTTGAGAACAAAACTTTTCTGATTGACACCGATGGTGAGAGAGTTGGACAAATAAATGGTCTCGCAGTTTATAATGCTGATTTTTATTCGTTTGGAAGACCAACAAGAATTACTGCAACAGTTTCACTTGGCAGCGGAGCAATAATTAATGTTGAACGCGAAGCCGGAATGAGTGGTAGACATTACAACAAAGGAGTGCTGATTATTTCCGGCTACTTTAAAGAAACATTTGGTCAGGATCAGCCGCTTTCATTTAATGCCAATTTAGTTTTTGAACAATCGTATGGAATGGTTGATGGGGACAGCGCTTCCTGTACAGAAATCTTTGCTCTGCTCTCAACTTTATCCGGTCTTCCAATTAAACAATCTATTGCAGTAACAGGATCACTTAATCAAAAAGGTGATGTACAACCAATTGGTGGTGTTAATGAAAAGATTGAAGGCTTTTTTGATATTTGTAATTTGAATGGGTTGACGGGGAATCAGGGTGTAATTATTCCGATTCAAAATGTTGAAGATTTGATGCTGCGTGAAGATGTTATTAAGGCAGTAAGACAAAAAAAATTTCATATCTATCCTATCTCCCGAGTTGAAGAAGGTATCGAAATTCTTTGTGGTGTAAAAGCCGGAATCAAGTCTGAAAAAGGTTATCCGGAAGGAACCGTGTTTTACAGAGTAGAAAAGAAAATACAGGAGTTATATGCAAAATCCCGCGCAGTTAAAATTAAGAACAATGGTGAAGAAAATAATACTTCTACTTTAAAACAGTCTGCAAAATCAATTATTAAAAAAAGTGGAAATAAATCGCCTCGGAAAAAAAATAAAAAATGAGCAATTACAAAGAGACAATAGCAAAGACAAAAATACTTGCAACTCTTGGACCCGCAACAAAAGATGTGGATGTAATACGCAAGCTAATTGCTGCTGGCATTGATGGTGTAAGATTAAATCTTTCGCATGGATCCTATGAGTTTTTTGAGGAAATCTTTAACAATGTTCATACTGCTTGTGTTGAAGAGAACACTCCCCTTGCAGTACTTGTAGATGTTCAGGGACCAAAAATAAGAATAGGTGAACTTGAGAAATCAAGTGTAATAATTGAAACCGGTAACGAAATTGAGATAACTACTGATGAAATAAAAGGTAACGAAAAAATAATTTCAACTTCGTATAAGCAACTTGTTGACGATGCTGAAATTGGCAACCAGATTTTAATTAATGATGGTTTAATAAGATTATCTGTAAAAGCGAAAAAAAATAATTCGCTTATTTGTGCTGTTATTAACGGCGGCATTCTTACACCTAAAAAAGGTATGAACTTACCCGGGATGAAATTATCCACACCTTCTTTAACAGAGAAAGATTTTAATGATCTGAATTTTGTGCTAAAACATCGGGTTGATTTTATAGCTTTATCCTTTGTTAGAAGTAAAAAAGATTTACTACAATTGAAGAATTGGCTTAATGAACAAGGGAAGAATATTCCTGTTATAGCAAAGATTGAAAAAAAAGAAGCTGTTGATAATCTTTCTGAAATCATTGATATCTCAGATGGAATTATGATTGCAAGAGGTGATCTTGGAGTTGAAATGCCCCCTCAATCTGTTCCTGTTTTACAAAAGTTGATAATAAAACAATGCAATGCAAAGGGAAAACTAGTAATCACCGCTACTCAAATGCTGGAATCAATGATCAACTCACCTGTACCAACACGTGCTGAAGCTTCAGACGTTGCTAATGCTGTTTGGGATGGAACTGATGTTGTTATGTTAAGTGCTGAAACTTCTATTGGAAAATTCCCTGATCAAACTGTGATGATGATGAACGATATTATTAAAAATGCTGAAGCACATCTGGAAGATGTTGTAAAAAATCATTTTATCACCTCCGATGATCTTCAAGAAAACTTATTCGATTCTGTGGGAAGAGCAATTGTAGAAATAAGCAGACAAATAAATGCTGCTGCAATTGTTGTCTTTACTTTTAAAGGTCGTACAGCAAGAATTATTTCAAAGTACAGACCCGAATCAAAAATAATTGCTATATCAAACAGCTTTGAAACAATGAACAACCTTTCATTGTATCGTGGAATAACATCTGTTTATAGAGAAAAGATTGACAAGGAACATTTAGCAATTGATGATGCAAAAGAATCGATACTGAATTCTAATCTTGCAAAAAAAGGTGATTTAATTATTTTTACTGCCGGGGCTCCATATTCAGAAAAAAGCAGAGCAAATTGGTTAAGATTTGAAGTTATTTAAAATGATTCAGCTAGAACTAAAAGAAGCATTATGGTGGCATAAGACAAAACGTGGAAAAATCATGTGTACATTATGCCCCAGATACTGTGAGATTGGAGAGGGACAACCTGGTTTTTGTTACATCAGACAAAACATAAATGGAAAACTTTTTAACATAGGTTACGGTAAACCTACTGGATTTGGGATAGATCCTATAGAGAAGAAACCACTGAACCACTTTCTGCCGGGGACAAAGGTATTAAGTTTTGGTACAGCCGGATGCAACCTTGGATGCAAGTTTTGTCAAAACTGGTCCATAAGCAAAGCTAAACTTGATGATATAAATTCTTTGACCGCATCTCCTGAAGATGTTGTGCAATTAGCAAAAAATTATTCCACACCTTCCATCGCTTTTACTTATAACGATCCGACTATATTTGGTGAATACGTAATTGATATCTCAAAGATCGCTAAAGAAGAGAAATTAAAATCAGTAATGGTAACGGCCGGATATATTGATAAACATGCTCGTAAAGATGTTTATAAATTTATAGATGCTGCTAATGTTGATTTAAAAGGTTTTACCGAAAGATTTTATTACAAAAATACTATTTCACATTTAAATGATGTTTTGGACACATTAGTTTGGTTGAAGAATGAAACAGAAGTTTGGTTGGAAATAACTACACTCCTAATACCCGATGAAAATGATTCCGATGAAGAGATAAAAAATGAATGCGAATGGACATTGAAAAATCTTGGGGAGGATGTCCCATTGCATTTTACAGCTTTTCACCCTGATTTTAAGATGCGGAATAAAACATCAACACCTCATTCAACTTTAATGTGTGCAAAAAATATTGCAAATCAAATGGGTATTAAATATTGTTATATCGGAAATGTAAATGACACAAAAAATCAATCAACTTACTGCGTAAATTGTGGAAGTGTACTAGTAGAAAGAAACTGGCATCAAATTAAATTAATTAATCTTGTAAAAGACAGATGCAAAAAATGCAATCAAAAAATTCCGGGTATTTATTTATAAAAAAATTAGGAAAGTGTAATGGTTAATCTTAAAGATAAAATCGTTTTA
>DASVGS010000372.1:0-9325 GCA_036379435.1 Ignavibacteriaceae bacterium | reverse complement strand
CAGGTTTGCAGTACTCTTTTGTTGATACAAATGTTATAAATGGTTTTGAGTACTGGTATTCAATTACTGCTTATGACAAAGGAAGCGATTTATTTGAAAGCCTTGAGAGTGCCATAGGAAATACACTTGAGGCTGTCAATACTGTTTCTGCTATTCCAAGATCTGAAGCGATCGGCAGAACACCTGTAATTCCTATTGATGTAGTTAATTTAAATACAGGCAGCACAAATTATGTTCTTAATGCTTCCTCAATTGATGATGAAGCACTTGCAGGCAATGAGTACAAAACTGCATTTGAATTTGTACCGCGGAAAGAATTTGGTGACCTTGCAACTAATGTTAGTATAACGATTACCGATACTGCTGCAACCAAACCATATAAATACGCAATTGAATTCACATCTGAATCTGCATTTGATCTTAAGAACATAACTCTGGATGAGATAATAAGAGAAGGTTATGGTTATCCCGTCGGCGGAAGAGATCTAACTATAACAGGTCATGGATTAAGAGTAAGTATGAGAGATACTACAGGGACTCCGGCTGAATTCAGACCCCAAGCTGGTGATGTTATTGCAATTAACTTTTCTATGAGCACCACCAAAAACAATAGTGAAAAAGTTATCGATAAAAGATCATATCAAATTGAACAGGTAATCACTTCAACGGATGGTGTAACACTTCAGCTAACTCCGCCAAAAGTAATTCAGAGTATTTCAAGAATAGGTGGAACTGATAATATAGATATGACATTTGAAGTAATTGATGCAGCTATTGTTAAAAATGCCATCTACATTGCCTCTGTAGAAGGAAACGGAACAGCTAACGGTCAGGGATTTGTTTTATTATCAGTTTCCGGAACAAGTATTCAGCTTGATACTCTTTTCAATCAAGACACTTTTTCTTTTGATGGAATTGAGGGAACGATCACATTTCCACCCAACTCGCCTCCCTTGGCAGGAAACAAATTCTCTGTTGAAACGATAAAACCAATCGTTCCTAATATTAAAGACTCTTATGCCTTTAAGATTGCCGGTTCTAAAGTTGATTATCAGAAGGTAAGCAGTGAAATAAACAAAATTAAAGTTGTTCCTAATCCATACATTGTTTCATCTTTGTGGGAACCTGAGTTTGGTGAGTTGAGAAAAGAACCTTTACGTCAGATTCAGTTTATCAATCTGCCGCCGGAATGTACTATCTATATTTTTACTATTGATGCCGATATTATCAAAACTATTTATCACAACTCTGATAATGGTACCGAAGTTTGGGATTTACGTACAGAAGGCGGAAGGGAACTGGCAGCCGGAATGTATATCTATGTCGTTAAGACAAAAGATTCTGAATTCAAAGAACGTTTTGCAATTATAAAATAATCTGAAGCAGGAGTTTAAAATGAAAAAAATATTAACACTTATTTTATTTGTTATTTGCTTCGGAGAGTTTTATGCCCAGAATCCAAATCTTGGTACAGCCGGAGCACAATTTTTACAAATTCCAGTTGGTGCACGTTCAGAAGCAATGGGCGGTGCTGTTGTTGGCCTTGCCGATGATGCATCTGCAATATTCTGGAATCCAGCCGGTATTGTAAAAGTAAAAAATGTACAGGCTCATTTTTCTTATATGAACTGGTTTGATCTTTTTGATTTTAATGCTGCATCAATTGTTTATAACGCTGGAGATCTTGGAACTTTTGGTGCAAGTATGGTAATGCTAACCTCCGATGAAATGGAAATTACAACGGAAGAAGAACCAAACGGAACAGGAAGATTTTTTGATGCAGGCGATCTTGCACTTGGTATTTCATACGCAAAATATCTGACCGATAGATTTAATGTTGGTGTCACAATCAAATATGTTAATCAACAGATATGGAATGAATCTGCATCCGGATTTGCATTTGATATCGGTACACAATACAGGCTGGATTTTCAAAATCTGACAATTGCTATGTGTATGACAAACTTTGGTGCGGATATGCAGTTTGACGGACCTGATCTCGATTTCACTTATCGTAAAGATAATAATTTTCCGTTAAGCAGGTTGGTACCCAGCAGATTAAACACAGAGGAATATCCATTACCTTTAAATTTCCAGGTGGGAATTGGTTTCGATGTATTTGAATATGAATTCGTGAAAATGAGAGGTGCAATCGATGTAACTCATCCAAATGATAATGCTGAACGTGCACACTTTGGAACTGAATTTTCTTTTTATGATAGATTTTATGTGCGTGCCGGATATAAGTATAACTACGATGATCAGGATTTTACATTCGGCGCAGGTGCAAACGTTCCATTAGGTAGCTCTGCTGTCTATTTTGATTACGCATTTTCAGTTTACGATATTTTACCGAGTGTTCATAGAGTATCATTAAATCTTAGTTTCTAAAATGAAAATAAAAATAATTTTTACTCTTGTTGTTTTTCTATTTATAGTTAGTAATACAAACCCCTGTACTACTGCAGTTATCTCGGGCAAAGCAACAGATGATGGCAGACCGCTTTTGCTTAAAAATCGTGATGCAGATGCTTTACAGAACAAACTCGTTTATTTTTTTGATGGAAGGTTTAAGTTTATTGGATTAGTTAATTCATCAGATAAAGAAAACAAAGAAGTCTGGTGCGGATTTAATGAAGCAGGATTCGGGATAATGAATTCTGCTTCTTACAACCTTAAGATAAATGACACAACTAAGCTTTCTGACCTTGAAGGCAGAATTATGAAGATGGCATTGGAAAGATGCTCAACCTTAGAAGACTTTGAAAAAATGTTAAACGATCTGCCAAAACCTCTGGGTGTTGAAGCAAACTTTGGCGTTATAGATGCAAATGGCGGAGCAGCATATTACGAAACTGATAACTTTAAGTTCATAAAATATGATGTTAATGATCCCGCAGTTGCACCAAACGGTTACCTTATAAGAACAAACTTTTCAATTGCAGGCGAAGACAACAAAGGTTATGGATATATAAGATATGCAACAGCAAGTAATCTGTTTGAAAATAAAATTAAAGATGAAAAAATTTCGTTCGAGTTTCTGATAAACGATGTTCCGCGCTGCTTAATTCATTCATTCACAAATACTGATCTTGCAAAAAATCTTCCGGATGAGAAATCTGAAGAATTCGTTTACTTCAGAGATTACATTCCAAGACATTCAACTTCTGCTGCAATTGTAGCACAGGGTGTAAAAGAAAATGAATCTGCGTCATTAACTACAATGTGGTCTATACTTGGTTTCCCACTCACTTCAGTTGTTATTCCTGTGTGGCTTAATGATGATGGAATGTTCCCGAAAGTTTTGCAAGCAGACGAGACAGGTAATGCTCCAATCTGTGATCTTGCATTGAAACTAAAAGATAAAGTTTTTTCCCATCAGAATGATGCAAGCGAGAATTATATGAATCTATCTGCTCTGATGAATAAAGAGAATTCAGGAGTTAGACAAAAATTAATTCCGGTTGAAGAGCAGGTTTTGGTAAAAGCAAAGAACATGTTATCCGAGTTTAGAAACAGTGGAATTAAGTATTCTGAAGTAAAACAGTTTTATAATTGGATTGATAATGATGTGTACAATGAAATCAAATCAAAATTTAATTTGAATTGAAAACTTCACAAATTAGTTCACAAAACATAATCCATTTTTCTAGATATCATCGCCCGATTATTCGATAACAAAATCAATGGTATTATTAAAATGAAAATATATCTTTGTCTGCTGTTGTTGTTCGTAGCTATCAATAATTTTTCTCAGGAACTTTTAACTCCTCTGCAAAAATCAAATTATGAAAAGCTTACTACCCACTCTGAACTCTCACAATTCATTAAAGAATTCGATGAGAGCTCTAAATTAATTACAAGTGAAATACTAACAAAATCTGTTGAGGGCAGAGAATTATTTGCCGTTTATTTTTCAAATAGTGAGTTTGGTAAAGATGAAAGCAAAATAAAAGTGTTGATCTTTGCACAGCAGCATGGCAATGAACAATCCGGAAAAGAAGGTGCGCTGTTGTTAGTTTCTGAGTTATTGAAACCTGAAAATCAATATCTTTTTGATAAAATTGATCTGGTATTAATCCCGCAAATGAATCCGGATGGTTCGGAAAAAAATCAGAGACGAAACGGAAATAGCATGGATTTAAATCGTAATCATCTGATATTAACTGAACCGGAAACTATTGCATTGCATAATTTATTTGACAAATATCTTTTTGAAGTAACGATGGATGTTCACGAGTACTGGCCTTTCGGAGAAGAATCAAAAAAGTATGGTTACGTTCGTAAATTTGATGAGACAATTGGTGCAATGACAAATATAAATATCTCAGAAAAATTGCGTGAGTTGTCGTATCAAGAATACTTACCATTCATTTTTAAATATATTTCTGGAAAAGGATTTTCAGTATTTCACTATGTACCGGGCGGACCACCGGATATTGATTACATCCGGTACAGCACTTTTGATATTAACGACGGAAGACAAAGTTTTGGTATTCAGAATTCATTTTCATTTATTCAGGAAGGTTTGAATGGTCAGAATTATAGTACAGATAATATTGAGCACCGTGCAAAAGGACAAATGGTTGGGATGCGCGGTTTACTTGAATTCGCTTACAATCATAATGATGAAATAAAAAGCTTAGTAAAAACCGAAAGAGAAAAATTAGTTAGTAATAATGTATCGGATAAAGTAGCAATTCAATTAGATCATTTTGCTGATGGCAGTAAACTTGAGATTCCGATGTTCTCTTATTATTCAAATCGGGATACTGTTATAACCGTTAACGATTTCAGACCTGTGGTAAAATCAATTTTTGATGTTGAAAGACCAAAAGGATATTTGATTCCTAAAAATCTAAAAGAAGTTGTTGAATGGGCAGACAAACATAAACTTATTTACAATGATTATAAGAAGACTAATGATGACAGGATAGAGCAATATTATATAAGCGGAATTGATTCAATGGATTTTGAACGTGATATAATTGTTAATCCAATTGTTGAACTTCAGAAAATGACAACTGACTTGTGCGAAAGCGATTATATTTTTATTCCAGTAGATCAATTAAGAAATAATATGATTGTGATTGCACTTGAACCTAAATCAGAACTTGGATTAGTTACATATAAGCAATTCGAGCACTTGTTAAAAAAAGGAGAAATATTTCCTATACTAAGATTAGTTAAATAATTTTATAATTAAGTCATTGCGAGTGAGTCTTCGAGCGAAGCAATCTGTCAGAAATATGAATTCATTCAAACAATATATAAGTACATATTCAATAAATTTTCTGAATCGGTTCAGTGGATTATAATTTTTCTTCTCTAATTAATTAACACAACTATGTTGTAACTTTATATAATTTAATCGGAGAGAAAAATGAATGTACTTGTTTTAGGTTCGGGACTTATTGGCCGTCCAATGGCGATTGATCTTGCAACTGATAAAATGTTTAATGTATCCATTGCAGATATCAGCAGTCAAAATCTTGATAGAATACCATCAGAATTACCAATTACTAAAATCCGGAAAGATCTTTCTGATCCTGATCAATTAAAATCCCTTCTTAAAAATTTTGATTTAGTGTTAAGTGCTGTTCCCGGTTTTATGGGATTCAATACTCTTAGAGAGATCGTTAAAGCAAAAAAGAATGTTGTTGATATAGCTTTCTTTTCTGAAAATCCTTTTGAACTTGATGATCTGGCAAAACAAAATAATGTAACAGCAGTAGTTGATTGCGGCGTTGCACCTGGAATGAGTAATGTTCTCTCCGGTTATGTTAATTCTATTCTTGACAAAACAGAATCAATTTTAATTTATGTCGGTGGTTTGCCGGTTGTTCGGGAATATCCGTACGAATACAAAGCAGGATTTTCTCCTATTGATGTAATTGAAGAATACATACGACCAGCCCGGTATATTGAAAATGGAAAATTGATTACTCGCCCTGCATTGTCTGATCCTGAATTTATAAACTTTGATGAAATAGGAACACTTGAGGCTTTTAACAGCGATGGTCTGCGTACATTAGCACAAACATTAAATGTTCCAAATATGAAAGAGAAAACACTTCGCTATCTGGGTCATATTGAAAAAATACTTTTACTTAGAGAATCAGGTTTTTTTAGTAATGAAGAAATTGATGTGAACGGAGTAAAAATTAAACCTGTTGAGTTGACCTCTAAACTTTTATTTCCAATGTGGGAATTAAAAGACGGTGATGAAGAATTTACAGTTGTAAAAATTATTATTGAGGGTGTAAAGAATAATAAAAAAATCAGATACACATATAACATGCTGGATCGGCACAATGAAAAATCAAATACGCACTCTATGGCAAGAACTACCGGTTATACCGCTACAACTGTGTTAAGATTATTAGCAAAAGGATTATTCGATAGAAAAGGAATTTGTCCGCCTGAATATATTGGGCAGAAAACCGAATGTGTTGATTTTATTTTGAATGAATTAAAGGCCCGTGGAGTAATTTATAATCAGCTAATAGAAAATTTAGGTTAATGAAATTGAATCACTCACTTAATAAAATACCAACAATAAAGTTTGCTAATTATCCAACTCCTTTGGATGAAGCCAAACGATTAGCAAGCAAAATTGGTTTAACAAAACTATTTATTAAGCGAGATGATTTAACCGGACTTGCAGGCGGCGGAAACAAAGCTAGAAAACTTGAATATGATTTTGCTGAAATTGTAAATGACGGATATGATGTAGTTTTAACTGCTGGCGGTATTCAGTCTAATCATGCGCGAATGACAGCGGCAGCTGCAAGAAAATTTGGAATAGATATTAAACTGGTTCTTGGTGGTCCGGATTTTGAAATTGCTAAAGGAAATCTTTTACTTGATGTTTTATTTAATACTGAAATAAGATATTTAGTTGATGATGATGCAAATTCAAGTCTGGAATCAGAAATGCAAAAATGGGCAGATGAGCTTTCGAGTGAAGGAAGAAAACCATTTATAATTCCAATTGGCGGAAGTACAGGACGTGGTTCATTAGGTTATGTTAAAGCGATGGAAGAAATTTCCACTCAACTTAAAAATGATGATGTACAAATAGTTGTTGGTGTTGGTTCTTGCGGTACTTTTGCCGGAACAATATTAGGCACGAAAGTTTTTCTTTCTAAGGCACGAGTAATTGGCATTAGTGTATCAAGAAGTTCCGATGCGATCAGACAAAGAACATTAGAACTGATTGAAGAAAGTGCCGAGTTGATAAACTTTATAATAGAAAATCAAATTTCAATTGAATGCTATGATGATTATCATATAGAATATGGAGCGTTAACTGAAACAGGTAAGCAAGCAATTAACTTATGTGCAAATCTTGAAGGACTATTACTTGACCCGATTTATACCGGAAAGGTAATGGCTGGATTGATTGATCTAACAGAGAAAGGTGTAGTTGATAGAAAGATTCCTGTAGTATTTATTCACACTGGTGGTATGCCAATTTTGTTTTCATTTGAAAATGAATTAAGTAAAACAATAAATTGTAAAAAGATTTATCCTGCTAAATGAAATTGCAAAATAAAATATTACTAATTGTATTAATCTTATTTATAGCTCCGATTGATAAGTGTTTTGCTCAGCAGAATGTTAAATCTTTAATTGCAAAGTTTAGTAATGTAGATCCCTGGGTAAGTGGAGAAGCGATTAATGAGCTTATAAAAATTGGTGAGCCTGCCGTTGATGAACTGATTTTATCTTTACAGGATAAAGATGAAAATGTGCGTTGGTGCTCCGCAATTGCTTTAGAAAAAATATCTCCACTTGGAAAACAATCAATTCCATTTTTAATAAATGCATTAAAAGATAAAGACTCAAATGTTCGCTGGTGTTCATCTTTAGCACTTGGCAAATTTAAATCTGAAGCATTAGAATCTATTCCATCATTGTTAAAACTTTTATATGATGAAGATTATGATGTAAGATGGGCAGCATACATTGCTATCTCTAAAATTGATAATAAGTCTTTAAATATAATTCCGGATCTTTCTGAAAAGATTAACGTTGTTGAAAAATTAACTCCTGAATTAATGAAAGAATTAAATGTTCCAGGAGTATCAATCAGCATAATTCAAAATAACAATGCTGTTTATTCTAAATCTTTTGGTGTGGCAGATGCAAATACTGAAATGCCTGTTGATAACAACACTATGTTTGAAGCCTGTTCAATGAGCAAACCTGTTTTTACGTTCTTGGTTCTACAATTAGTTGAACAGGGTAAATTAGATTTGGATAAACCTTTATTTGATTATTTACCTGAAACATTTATCAGTGATAGCGATGATTATTCAAAGCAAATTACTGCAAGAATGATTTTATCACACACAAGCGGAATGCCCAACTGGCGAAAAGGTGATGAAGAAAGAAATGCTCCAATCCCAATTTATTTTAAGCCAGGCACACGATTTAATTATTCGGGTGAGGGGATTTATTATTTGCAAAGAGTTGTTGAGAAAATTACAAATCAATCATTAGAAGATTACGCAAAAGAAAATCTGTTTGATAAGTTTGGATTAAACTCAACAAGTTTTGTATGGAATGAAAAATATGATAATCAAATTGCTACCGGACACAATGTTGATGGTAAAAGCAACGAACGAAAAAAATATGTTCATAGCAATGCTGCATATAGTCTTTACACAACTGCAGTTGAGTATGCAAAACTTATAATGGATATCTTGAAACCGACAAATCAAACTGATTATTCACTTTCTGATCAGATGATAAATGAAATGCTAACTCATCAGGTTCGTGTCGATAATCGTGAAGTTATTGATAGACCGGGAAGAAATTATGGACTTTTTGCATTTCGTGGTTTGGGTTGGGCAATCGATTCAACAATTACCGGTGATGTAATTTATCATAGCGGTGCAAATCAAACCGGTTTCCGATGCTATTCACAATTTAGTCCGAAAGATAAAAGTGGAATTGTTATTATGACTAACGGTGAAAACGGGAATGAACTTTGGAGGAGATTGATCAAAGAAATTGGAGACTTGTAAAGATAAAAACATATGTCATCCTGAGCTTGTCGAAGGATGACATAATATAATTTTATGGTGTCACACTTCGACAAGCTCAGTGTGACAAAAATTTTTAATATTGAGTGTTATTATGAAAATCGAAAAGATTGAACTTCGTCATATCAAAATGGAATTAGTTTCTCCATTCACAACATCGATGGGAACTGAGTACGATGAAGAACATATAATTGTTCGTGTTGATGGAGAAGGCTTAACAGGCTGGGGAGAAAGCGTTGCTGAAGGAACTCCGTTTTACTCTTACGAAACAG
>DASVGS010000371.1:0-6018 GCA_036379435.1 Ignavibacteriaceae bacterium | reverse complement strand
AGTTTATCTCAAACTTATCTTGATATTCTTTGTACTCGATCATTTTTATTAAAAGATCAACTTCATCATGAGAATAAAACTCAAATCCATTCGATTCAATTTCCTTCTTTAAAATTGAAACTGAGTTGTGAAGTGTTAATTCAGCAAGTGCTCTTGTTTGAGGGGTGGTAATAATTTTAACATATGGAAAATTTTTTACAAGAAATGGAAGCGAACCTATGTGATCCTGATGAGCGTGACTGATCAAACATGAATCGATGGGCTTATCTTTTAATAAATCAAAGTTGGGAAGTGACTCGAATCCCGTTTTCTGCGGATGGATTCCACAATCAAGAATAATTCCGTTGCCGTTAAAATTTATGTAATAACTATTTGCACCAATTTCATTTCCGCCGCCAATCGGAAGCAGCGAAATCATTTGTTTTCTTCTCTCATTTCGTTTTCAATATTATCAAGATCAACTTCATTCAGTACGACCTTTTCAGGCACTTTAAATTTTTCGGCAGGCACAGATCCACCTTCATTAATTCTGGTTGCAGTTACATTAATATTTAAGCCCCCGGATTTTGTTTCTGATTTTAGAGTAAGCCATTCCCAAACCCAAAGTTTTGTTCCGGTATTTTTCATTTCATAAACATCACAATCCTTACCCAAAAAATTATCTGATCCAATTTTATTTGCACCCATACTAAGTAACATCTGCTCGCCAAACTCATTAAATCCCTTTTGATCTTTTAATTGTTCAATAGATTTTAAAATCGGATTTCTGGTTTTGGTTCCGCTATTCTGATCAATGTTTATCATATACTGATACTCACCATCAATAATGCTAACAAGATTTAAAGATTTTGTAAATCCGCCAAAACTTAAAACAGACCGGGTGTATTCCGCCTGTCTCATTCCCCAATTATCAAAATAAAGGGTTTTTGTACCTTCCTGTGAACCTGTAATTAAATATTCAATTACACCGGATTTAATACCATATCTTTTCTGAAAATCTACCGAATTATTTTTACCAGAATTATCAACTTTATCGTTTGAACTATCTCCGCAGCTGAATAATATGATGGAAATAGCAAGCAGTAATGGGAATAAAAATATTTTTTTCATCGCTTAAATTCTTTTTTATTTTGGTTGGTAGAAAATAAGTAAACTGTAATCTTACTTCAATCAAATTAATGAAGTAATAAAAAATCTTTTGTCAAAATTGTCGGGTAAATTTATTTCGAGTCTTCATTTTGCAGGGTTTTGTATCATTAATCTTTTACTGTCTTTTATAGCCCAAATTAGATCTGCAAGAGTTCGTTTTTCATTTTCAAAATTAAAAGTTAAAAGATAGTTTGGATTAAAGCCAAGCATATATTTTTCAATTCTTTCTTTAAGCCACATTATTTCAGATTTTAATTTCCAGTGTTCACCATCTGAAGAATAAAGAACAATAAATAATCTGTTCTTCAAATGCTTTCTTTGCTGCTGTGATTGATGCTTATACAACCACTTGATCAACTCATCGGTTTTCTTAATAGCTTCATCAATATTATATGGAAAGTTTTTAGGATAAATTGATGTTTTATGATCAAAAGAAACACCATCAATTCTAAAATCAACAAGTTTATCTCTGTTATCCAAAGCGGGCTGCACGGTTGGTAAAGAACAAAATATTTTTTCTACAGCTTGAGCAGACCAGAAATTATACCAGCGATTTATTGTGTAGTTAAAGTAAAGATCAAAATTTTTTTCTGATTTAAATCTTTTCTCAATCTCTTTTAACAAATCATCATAAAGAAAAGTGTGATAAATAAAATTCGTCTGTTTATCAAATATGTCATTTTGTTTTTGACCCCATTTGTATGGATGAATGAGGCGTTTTTTAAGTTCCGATTCAATTTCAGATAATGATTGCTTCATTTTTTCTGGAATACAAAAATGTACTCATGTTTAAAAATATAAAATCCCCCTGCAAGTGCGCGGTATCGCCACAACTCTTTTTGATTACGTTTTGCGGTGGTTTCTTCAAAATTTTTTACAATAGTTGATTTTAAAATCATTCCCCGTTTCAAAACTTCCTGCATAACATAAAACCCTAAAGGAATCCATTCGCCGCCGGAATATTTGTCGCTAATTACTACGGCAGCATATCTTTTTTTATCCAGCATTGGTAAACAATTATCCAGAACGTTTCCAAATGCTCTTAAAAATTCTTCTATAGATTTTGAATTTGATAAATCTGATTTACTATCACTAAATTTTATAATATCCCAATAGGGCGGATGAAAAATTTGAAACTGAAATGATTTTATTTTAAGTGGAGTAATTATTTTTTTCAGATCAACGGAAGAACTATCACCATTTATAAATTCTAATACTACATCATTTGAATTAGCTTCTCTAGAAATATTTTTTTTTGTTTGATCTAAAACTTTTTTTGAAAGTTCAATTCCTACAGCGTTTCTGCCTAATCTTTTAGCCTCAATTAATGTCGTTCCGCTTCCAAGAAATGGGTCTAAAATCCATTCGCCCTGCTTTGTGTAGCGTCTTAAAAGCTGATTGGGAATTTGCGGAATAAAATTTCCCCAATAGCCTGCATGATGTACTCCTGAGTTATCACGTTTATTTAAAATCCATAAACTATCTGTAATTATATCACCGTATTCTTTCCATCTATTTAAATTCAGATCGTTTATTTTGCTTTGTTTAGTTTCGGTTAAACTTTTAATTAATCTTTTAATGTAATATTTGGTTCTTTCAATTGTTTGTGTTTCTAAAATTTGATTTATCTCTCCAAGTAAGAATTCTTTATTAGCAGGCGGATATCCGTTTTCAAAAATAATTTTATTATTCTTATTCTTTTTAATAGAGTTTCCAAGATCAGAAAAAATTATCCTGATTTCTTTGAGATCAGAATTTTCCAGTGAATTTGAAATTTTATTTAACAAATTGAGTTTCATTAAAGTTTTTTTACTTCGTTACTAAATTTTTTAATTACCATTTCAGAAATTGTTTTCCCTATACTTAAGGATGCTGTTGCCGCCGGAGAAGGTGCATTTAATACGTGCACCATTCTTTCAGCCTCCACTATTCTAAAATCATCCACAAGCTTTCCATCACGTTCTAAAGCTTGTGCTCTAACTCCGGCTCCGCCAACTTCAATATCATCAACCTGTATTTCCGGAATCAGTTTTTGCAAAGATTTAACAAATAGTTCCTTACTAAACGATCTTCTAAATTCCTGAAATCCCATTTTATAATACTTTGCAGCCATCTTCCAAAATCCGGGGTAGAGTTTCATTTCTACAACATCACGAAAAGACAAATCTGTTTTTTTATATCCCTCACGTTTAAAAGCAAGCACAGCATTTGGTCCTGCTTCAACTCCTCCATTAATCATTCTGGTAAAATGAACTCCAAGAAACGGAAACCTTGGATCGGGAACAGGATAAATTAAATTTTTTACTAAATATTCTTTTTCATTTTTCAATTTAAAATATTCACCGCGAAAAGGAATAATTTGAAGTTTTGGATCAACACCAAAAAGTTTTGCAATTCTATCTGATTGTAAGCCCGCACAATTAACTACAAATTTGGTTTTATATTCTTCATCGGCAGTTAAAAGAATTAACTTCTCTCCATCGTTTTTTACGCTACTTAACCTGGAATTTGTTTTTATTTCTCCGCCGTTATTTCTGATCAACTCTGCATATTTATTAGTAACAGCAATATAATCAACAATTCCTGTTTGCGGAACATATAAACCATCTATTCCCGTTGCATGAGGTTCAAATTTTTTTATCTCTTCTGCAGATAATCTTTTAATACCAATTAACCCATTTGCTTTTCCTCGTTCTTCTAACAGGTTAAGCGCAGTTATTTCTTCCTTATTTACTGCTACTATAATTTTTCCACATCTATCAAAAGGGATATTATTTTCTTTACAAAAGGAGTATAACATTTCTCTTCCAGTTGCACAGTTTATAGCTTTAAGGGAGCCTGGTTTATAATATAATCCTGAGTGTATTACTCCGCTATTATTTCCCGTTTGATGCGCTGCAAGAGAGGGTTCGGCTTCAAGCAGAAGGAGAGCTACATTTTTTTCTTTAAGGATAGAGAGCGCAACCGCCGTTCCAATTATTCCGCCGCCAATAATTGTGATATCAAAAATTTTATTCATATAGTCATGTTCAACTTTACTTAAACTAATCAGAAAATGACTTGACAATTAGGTTTATGTGTTATAACATATAATTGCAATTTGAGAAAATATTTTTTCAACATAAGTCCCTTTTCTGTCTCAAATTTAACTAATTCAGTTGAGCAATTAAATAATTATACTGAATTAAAAAATAGCGAGAATAAAATGAATAAAAATCAAAAAATGGTTACAGGGTTGGGAATTTTTCTTATCGTAATTACGTTATTCTATTGGTACTCGCAAGGTTACGAAGTTTTTACTAAAACCAAGGTTCTTGTTGATAAAACCACTGACCTCGATCGGATGCTGGGTGTAGAAAACAAGGAATATATTGACAAATTTGTTTTTGGCTTGCTTCCTTCGGGTATGTCATCTATAATGGAAACAATCTCAACTGCTTCAATAGCCGGAGTTATAGTTTTGCTATCAGGAATTTTAATTTACTTATTTAGGAACAAAGAAAAGGAAATAAAATGAAACAATCTCTCTCAATCTTTGCAATAATAATGATTTTTACTGCATCGTTACTTGGCCAGGGTTTTAAAGTAAAAGCAACCGGTGAACAGAATTTTAAATTTGCAGATAATAAAAATCAGGCAACATTTTTTAGCACAACTCCGTTTGAAGATATAACCGGATTAACAAACGATGTAAAGGGAAGCGTAACATTTAATGTCGGTGATCTTAAAACATTAAAAGGGAAATTAACAGTTCCTGTTTCATCCATAAAAACAGGAATTGAAATGAGGGACGGACACTTGCAAAGTGCCGGCTGGTTAAATGCAGAATCTTATCCTGAAATAACCTTTGAGATTAAAAGTACCAGCGACATAAAACAAGCTGCTGATAATAAATTAACAGCAAAAGTAACCGGCAATTTTACTTTACACGGTGTAACTAAAGAAGTAACTGCCGATGCAACTTTAACTTACCTTGATGAAAGTGAACAAACAAAAATGAGAGCACCCGGGGATTTACTTGGTGTGCAGGCCAAGTTTAATGTTAAGCTTTCTGATTATGGTGTAAATAATAAGTTAGTAGGACAAAAAGTTTCTGAGAATATTGAAGTTAGTGTGAATGTTGTTGGATCGAATGCTAAGTAAGTGAAATATATGATGAATAGTTAAAACCCGATTCAGAAATGAGTCGGGTTTTTTTATGCACTTGCCAACCCATATTATTAAAAGATTTTGGTTTGATATTTATTAAACGTATTAAAATTATTTATTATTGCTGATAAAAAAATCATAACTATGAACAAAACAATTACAATTTTCGGTAGTGCTGTTCCAAATAAAGATGATGAACAATATAAATTTGCTTACAAGTTAGGTGCGTCCCTGGCAAAAGAAGAGTTTAACATCTGCACGGGCGGTTATAAGGGAATAATGGAAGCCGCATCCAAAGGCGCTTTTGATAATGGCGGATTAGTTTATGGAGTAACTGTTGATCTTTGGAATTCAGAACCGAATCCTTACATAACAATTGAAGTGCGGGAAGTAAAATTATTTGAACGCATAAATAAACTATTAGAACTTGGTGATGCTTATATAATATTACAAGGAGGTACAGGAACTTTATTAGAGTTTGCTGCTGTTTGGGAATACGCAAATAAAAAACTACAATCACCAAAACCAATTATTTGCAATAGCCAAATGTGGAAAGAAATTGTTAACGTGATGAATAAACAAATGCTTCTTGAAGAAAGAAAGACTGATTTAATTAAATGTTATAATAGTGTAGATGAAATTATTGAATACTTAAAGCAATATTTCGAGGAGAACGATAAATAGGAAAAGTAATTAAAATTATTATTCGTTTTTCTTTCT
>DASVGS010000370.1:0-2853 GCA_036379435.1 Ignavibacteriaceae bacterium | reverse complement strand
TATCCCCCAAAGAGAATAGAAGTTTTTTAAAAATTCTTTAAAATTTGTGCTAAAGGTAGAAAAGAGAGGAGAAGTTAAAGGAAAAGTACCCAAAAAGAGCCTAGAACCTCTTTCAGTTTTTTCAATGTAATCGTCATTTGATTTTCAACCGTTTTTTCGCTAATGCCTAATTGTGCAGAAATTTCTCGGTTGGTTAAATATTTATTTCTGCTGAGGTCAAAAATTCTTCTAGCTTTTGGAGGCAAAGATTCTGTAAATTGACTGATAATGGCTTTTAACTCTTTTAGTTCAAGGGTTTCCTCAGTAAAAGATTCAGTCATTATAGGATAAGCAGCTAATATTTCATCCTTTCTTTTACTGTTGCGGATTGCCCTTGCCAATTTATGTTTTACTGCAGCTAATAAATAATATTTTAATGCCGTTATTTGTAATCTTTGCCGATTATTCCATAACCATATAAATATTTCCTGAATAGCATCGGTGCATTCATTTTCGTCCTGTAAAATATTATAAGCAAAGCGGTAAAGTGTTTCTGTATATCTGTTATAGATTTCCGCAAAAGCCCTTTCATCACTAGCTTTCAGTAGTGTTAACAATTCTTCATCCGAGTATGAATTATATGCCTTCATGGAAAATTGTTATTACAGATTGATTAAACGTAAAGTTAATAGAAATTTAACCGACATTTCCAAATTTTAATTTAAGAATCGTTTTTGACTAATTTTTTTATTAATAAAAGGCTCACGCAGGATGATCCGTTTAATAAAAAAGATTCCTTTTAAAGAGTGCTAATTTTTCAAAATTTGAATGCCCATAACTATAAATGAATAAATCAGACTAAATAACTCAAGTTGCGAGTTATGGTATAAAAAGCGAAGAGCATCAGATAAAATAATAGTTTTGAGTTACCACACTTAAAACGGTATTTATCGATGCTCAACGGGGATAAAGTTATAAGAATATTTTGTTTGGTAGATGATTTATTAAAAGGGATTGGTCATCAGGAAGATGTTCGTTGTCGTGTAAGCGACAGCGAAGTGATAACAACGGCAATTGTATCCGCTCTTTATTTGGGCGGACATCAAGACAATGCGAGAGGCTTTATGCAGATGACGGGAATGTGCCCCCAGATGTTGGGTAAGAGCCTTTTCATCCGTTTTAAAATCAACAGCACTACCTTTATTAAATCTATTTTTGGCTTAAAGCCTCTATTTCCCTGACTTAAATGAGGTAAAATTCATTGTTCTACCTTAGCCTTGTCTAACTGTCCCAACGTAATATGATTTTGGTGCAAAACAAATCTGCTTTACTGTTGGGCCTATTTTACTTACTCTTAATAAATTTTTAGCATATAACTATTTTATACACAGGTGCTGCCTTTTAAAAGTGTAAACAACTTCAATATCAATAAACCGCATTGATTTGGTAACCACAGAAGCCTTATTGTAGATGTACATAATATAAATTTTGAAACTATCAATATCTTAGTGAAGATACAAATAATTATGACGTGAAGAATTTAAGCAACTATCCAATTACAAAGAAATCCATTCTTCTTTTTATCTTTAACCCATGAAAACCTCTCTGTCACATTTACCGGAAACCAAGCAGCACGAGGTATTGGAAATCGTTAAAATTATCAAAGAAGCACCTACTCCATCATAGTATATCTTAAGTCGGGTAAATTGTAAATCTTGTTTATTGGATTTTATTTTCCCGATAGAATTGCGCGTTCTTTTGGAGAAAAAAAAGTGTTGAAATAATTTTTGTATCTTTGTATAGATAAAAATTGATATTATGGCAAAGCCTATAAAAATAACGCCCGTTTTAAAAGGGAAAGATGCCGTTAACTTTTTGAATAAGTTGGATATTCAAAGCCATAAAAAAGTTAGCAGGGATTTTCTATTATCCATTCGTAAGGATGCCCAAAAACTAAAAGCTATTTACATAAATCATAGACCATGAATTTGGAGGGTCTTTCCTTAATTAAAGTGGACAATAACACTTTAATTAAACCGTTTGATTGTGGAGATGAAGATTTAAACGACTTCCTGCTAAACAAAGCCAAAAAGTACTATAAAGAACTATTAGCTACGAGTTTTATAATTGAAGACGAAGAAAATACGATTGCATATTATAGTATTTTCACGGATAGTTTGAGAGTAGATAAAAGTGGTTTTGTATCCATGTCTGCATTAAAGCGCCTCTTAAGAAAACTTGTTTCGCATCCCAAAAGGCATTTAGAATATTTTCCTGCTATTAAGATAGGAAGATTAGCTGTAGATCAAAACATCAAACAATCGGGCTTTGGCAGAATGATAATAAACAATATCATTGACTTCGCAATTAACTTAAATAATGAATGCGCCTGCAAACTGATAACTGTTGATGCATACGAGCAATCATTATCTTTCTACGAAAAAATCGGGTTTTCGTATCTTTCCGAAAACGATAAAGGAAAAGACACAAGGCAAATGTATTTAGACCTTACACCTCTAATAAATACGCTTCCCTCTATTGAAGAAGAAGAATTTTAATGCGTCAACCCTGATAAGATTCCCTTATTGTGTAAGGCAAACGCATTAAAATTGGGTACACTATATTTTTACTACATTGTCAAATTTTTAAACCTTAAAAAAGACCTTGGTAAAGGCTAAACTAAGTAAAGAAAGTAATATCGCAAATTGTTCTGCTGCCTTGTTGATGCTTAACTCACTACGCAACATTTTGATTCCTTCAAAGAGGTTATTATAAACAGTCCTTTTATTAAGACCGGATTTTTCCACGATCCCTTCTGTAGTCAACCCTTCATAAAATTTAAGATAGATAACTTTCTGGCAACGTTTGGGGAGC
>DASVGS010000369.1:0-2189 GCA_036379435.1 Ignavibacteriaceae bacterium | reverse complement strand
GATGAAGAAATGAAACAGGTTGGCAGCGGAATGAGCCTGGAAAAATTTGCAAATTCCAAGGTATTAAAAACTACCGGTGGTCTTTTAGGTTTAACCATGGCTGGATATGGGCTTTATAAAATGTTCTCCAAAAAAGATGCTGGCAAAGAATAAACTATTTTAGTTGCACAGCTAGATTGAATACATCATCTGCGTGTGTTTCAACATCAACATCTCTTATTATATCAGCAATGTTGCCTTGTTTATCGATAATAAAAGTTATTCTTGAATCCACTCCTAAATTATTTAAAACCCCATAAGCTTTACTTACCTCTTTATTTTCATCGGATAGAAGAGGGAAGTTTAAATTATGATCATTTATAAATTCTTTAATTGCTTTTTTAGAATCCACACTAACACCAAATATTATGATATTATTTTCTTTAAATTTTGCAAATGAGTCTCTTATTCCGCAAGCTTCTGTTGTACAACCAGGTGAATTGGCTTTTGGATAGAAATATACTACTACAGGACTTTTCCCTCTATAATCCGATAGAGTATAATTATTACCATCAGAATCTTGTAGTGTAAAATCAGGAGCTGGATTTCCTACCTTCAAATTTTCTGCATTTCCACCACAACTTTGTAAAACCATTACTGCCGTTAATAAGGTTATTATAAATATCCATTTCATTTTATTCATTTCACTCCTCGCTTAATACAGTTCTGTTAAATATAAAATCAACATTCTTCAACATATTTTTATTCTCAAAAATTTCGTTTAGCTCTTCAATCGATATATATTTTTTTAACTCCTCTGATTTAGACAACTCATCTTTAAGATTTAAATTTATATCACCCCAAACTTTCATCGCAGAATCCTGAACTATCCTGTAAGCATCTTCTCTGGAGATTCCTTTAGTGACCAGTTTTAATAAAATAGTTTGTGAAAATACTAATCCTCGTGTCAGATTTAAGTTTTTTATCATATTCTCAGGATAAATTAATAAGTTGGCAATTAGTTTAGTCATTAAATCCAGCATATAATCCAAAGTAATACAACTATCAGGAACAATAATTCTTTCAACGGATGAATGTGAAATATCACGCTCATGCCAGAGTGCAACGTTTTCCAGCGCAGCTATAGAATTGCTCCTGAGGATTCTTGCTAATCCTGTCACTCGCTCACTTATAATAGGGTTGCGTTTATGCGGCATTGCTGAAGAACCTTTCTGACCCTTTGAAAAATATTCTTCAGCTTCAAGAACTTCAGTTCTTTGCAAGTGTCTGATTTCAACAGAAATTTTTTCTAAAGTTGCTCCAATAATTGCAAGTGTAGTTAGAAACTCGGCGTGTCTATCTCTTTGTATTACCTGAGTTGAAACAGGGGCAGGAATTAAATCCATTTTTTTACATACATACTCTTCAACTTTAGGAGAAAGATGCTCAAAGGTTCCTACTGCTCCAGAAATTTGTCCAACACTTATTGTCTCGATGGCTTTCTTTAATCTTTCAATATTTCTTTTGGTTTCCTCAAACCAAAGTGCAAACTTTAATCCCATCGAAGTTGGTTCGGCATGAATTCCATGAGATCGACCAACACACACGGTGTTTTTATGTTCAAGTGCTCTTTGCTTCAAAGCATTTTTTAATTCATATAATCTTTTTAAGAGAAGTTCGCCAGCAGTTTTCATCTGGTAGGATAATGTTGTATCAAGAATATCCGATGAGGTCATTCCATAATGAATATGTCTTGATTCCGGACCAACATACTCAGCAACATTAGTTAAAAAAGCAATTACATCGTGTTTGGTAGTTTCTTCAATTTCAAGAATTCTTTCAACATCAAAATTTGCTTTTTGTTTTATTATCTCAACATCCGATTTAGGAATTTCACTCATTTCAGCTCTTGCTTCACAAGCAAGTATTTCAATTTTAAGCCAGGTATCAAACTTAAATTTATCTTGCCATATTCTTCCCATTTCAGGAAGTGTATATCTTTCAATCATTTATTTTTCTCCAGCTTCATTTTTTTTATCAACTCATTGTTATCTCTGATAATTTTAACTTCAATTTCCTGACCGGTTCTAAACTCCTGAAATACGCCAAATATAGTTTGTTCATTATTTATTCTATAGCCTTCAATTTCAGTTATTATATCTCCACTCTTTAATCCGGCATTTTCGGCAGGAGTATCAGGTAGTACTTTT
>DASVGS010000368.1:0-3874 GCA_036379435.1 Ignavibacteriaceae bacterium | reverse complement strand
AAAATGGATTACTGCTTCGGTAACACGTGTAGGTAATCTTTTTCCAGTTCTTATGTAGAAGGGAACTCCACCCCAGCGCCAGTTATCAATAAAAAATTTTAATGCAGCATACGTCTCGGTTGTTGAGCTTGGATTTATATTTTCCTCATCCCTGTAACCGGGAACAGATTTACCTTTTACTTTTGATTGTAAATATTGACCTCTGATAGCTGCTTTAGAAACATCATCCTTATCTATTGGTTTTAATGCTCTAAAAACTTTTAGGATTTCATTCCGGATTTCAATTGGCTCGAGTGATGCCGGAGGTTCCATAGCAATCAGTCCAGTTAATTGAAGCAAGTGGTTTTGCACCATATCGCGAAGAGCGCCGGAGGAATCATAATAACCGCCTCGTTTTTCAACTCCAATATCTTCTGCCGAAGTTATTTCAACTCTATGAATATAATTTCTATTCCAAAGTGGTTCAAAAATTCCGTTGGAAAATCTAGTTACCAAAATGTTTTGTACAGTTTCTTTACCAAGGTAATGATCAATTCTGTAGATCTGTTCCTCATCCCAGCCTTTCATTAATATTTCATTTAATTTTTGCGCTGAGTCTAAATCATAACCGAAAGGTTTTTCAATAATTAATCTTTTCCATCCATCTGATTTTTTATTCATTCCTGATGTAGAAAGTAAATCTGGTATAACATAGTATAGTGAGGGAGGTGTGGATAAATAAAAAATTGTATTACCTTCAATACTTTTATTTTCCCTTAAAGCCTCTAATTTATTTTTTAAACTTATAAGTGATGTATCCTGTTCGATATCGGTAGGCACATAAAACAGCAGTTTTGAAAATTCAGATAATTTTTTTTCATCCGTAACATCCTCGTACTGTTTTACAGCATTAATTATACTGCTTCTAAATTCAGCATCAGTCATATCAGATCGGGCTGCACCAACAACTGCAAATTTTTCCGGTAATTGATCGTATATAAAAAGGTTATAGATTGCAGGTAGTAATTTGCGTTTTGTTAAATCACCGGAAGCACCAAATATTACAAATATGTGATCATTATTTTTATTCATATTCGATTATAAATTTTATTGTGTGTTAAGTAAACTTTTCCATTACAATTGCATTAATCTTTTTTCTTTACATCATGCCCGCCAAATTGATTTCTTAATGCTGCCAACACTTTCATCGCAAAAGAATCAGATTGTCGTGATTGAAATCTATTAAATAGTGATGCTGTTATAACATGAGCCGGAACATCAAAATCTATAGCAGTTTGAACTGTCCATCTGCCTTCACCACTATCCTGAACGAAGCCTTTTAGCTTTTCAAGTTTTGGATCCTGTTTAAATGAATTAACGGCTAATTCTAATAACCACGACCTGATTACACTACCATATTGCCATGCATCAGCTACTTTTGCTATATCTATATTGTAAGGTGATTTTTCCATTATCTCAAATCCTTCTGCTAAAGATTGCATCATCCCGTATTCAA
The DNA here is from genome assembly GCA_036379435.1 of Ignavibacteriaceae bacterium. Taxonomy (GTDB): domain Bacteria; phylum Bacteroidota; class Ignavibacteria; order Ignavibacteriales; family Ignavibacteriaceae; genus IGN3. The sequence continues at coordinate 2,379 of DASVGS010000368.1, read as the reverse complement.
TTCCATTGTGAATCATTTTAACAAGGTGACCTGTGCCTGGCTGCCCGCAATAAACATATCCATTTTCTGGAGCCAATGATTTAAATATTGGTTCTGCATAATCAACAGCATTTTTTTCACCGCCATACATTAAACAGTATCCGTTCTGCAGACCCCAAACACCACCACTTGTACCACAGTCAACAAAATCGATTCCTTTTTGTTTTAATTTAGTTCCACGCTGCTGAGTTTCTTTCCAGTATGAATTTCCACCGTCAATAATTATATCACCATTTTTAAGATATGTTAAAAGTGCATCAAGATTTTCATCAACAGGTTTACCGGATGGAACCATTAACCAGATTACTTTTTTTTCTGGAAGATTATTTATTAAATCTTGAATTGACTTTGCAGGTATCGCTCCTTTTTTGGCCGCTTCACTTATTCGTTCAGTATCTCTGTTCCATACAACAACTTCGTGTCCATTATTCAATATCCTTTGCACCATGTTAAAACCCATTTTGCCAAGGCCGATAAATCCAATTTTCATATGTTCCTCTATAGTTGTTTATTTAGTAATGAATATAATAAAAAAATTTACTCAGAGTTTTACTGATTAATACACCTTGAATTAATATTATCTAATAAAATGGAAATTATTTTTCTATGCTATAATTGATATGAATATTTATTTAGCATTTTTTGCCTTAAAAATTCTTGGCTTTATGGCAATAAAATATTAAAATTTGGTAGAGTAAATTTTATTTTCTTACAATCTAAAGAAGATAATAAAATGATCAGTCAATTAGGTTTTAAGTACACTTTGCCAGATTCAATAAATCCAGTTCAGATTCCGCCCGAATATATTTTGACTTAAATGACCGCATTGATTATAAATAATTGACAACTAACATTTATTTAATATGGCATGAAAAATCCTTTTAAGAGTTCATCAAAAATTGATATAAAATTCCTGATTCCAATTCTTGTAGCTATAATAGTACTATTCTCAAGTGCAATTATTTATTACAACTATGAAGAACGTACCATAAAAAATGAAAAGTATGCGGAACTTAGAGCTATAGCTCAGTTAAAAAAAGATCAATTAGTAAAATGGCGGGCAGAACGTTTATCAGAGGCAGCTTTTTTTCCGGCACAAAAACAATTTATTGAGTTTACAAAAGCTATAATTAAAAATCCTGAAGAAGATTACTCTAAGGATTATTTTAATCGTATACTTCACCAATTAAAAAATAATCATAACTATCAAAATATATTTATTACCGGTAGTGATGGAAAAATATATTTCACTCTTGATACAAGTTTTGTTAATGTAGATTCAGCGGCTATCCATGTCTTCAAAAAATCTTACGATCAAAAAAAGATATTAATTAATGATTTTTATTATTGTAACACTCATAATGAAATTCACCTGGATTTTGTTTCTCCTATACTTGATGAAAGTCAAAATTCCTTAGCCTTACTTGTTTTTAGAATCGATCCAAAAGATTATTTATTCCCGGTAATAGATGCGTGGCCGTTACCAAGTTCAACAGGTGAATCAATTTTGTTGAGGGTCGAAGATCAAAACGTGATTTACTTAAGCCCATTACTAAAAAAGAATGATAAGCTTACTTTTAAGAATTCATTATCAGAAACAGATTTTATTGCCGTAAAGGGTGCATTAGGTAAAACAGGCATAGTTGAAGGCAAAGCTTATAACGGGAAAGAGTATTTAGCAGATATCAGTTTAATCGATAAGTCTCCCTGGTTTCTTGTTTCACAAATTGAACTCAGTGAAGTTTATTCTGAGTTAAGATTTCGTGCAATTGCCATCGCAATAGTTGTGCTTTTATCTCTCATAGCTTTTACAAGTGGAATAATGCTTCTTTATAAATACAAACAAAGTAGTTTGTATAAAAAAATGTTTATTAAAGAAAAAGAATTATCTGAAGCGAAAGAAGAATTTAAAACTGCTCTTTACAGCATAGGTGATGGCGTTATTACTACAGATACGAACGGGTATGTAAAACATATGAACTTTGTAGCTGAAAAGTTAACTGGTTATACAGAATCTGAATCGAAGGGTAAAAAAATTGAAGATATTTTTAAAATCATCGCTGAGGATTCGAGAAATAAAATTGAAAGCCCGATCCAAAAAATTATTAATGAAGGTGCAGCGGTTATTCCGGCAAACCATTCTGTATTGATTTCTAAAAATAAATCAGAGATTCCAATTTCAATCAGCGGATCCCCAATTAAGGATAACAAAGGTAGTGTGATTGGAATTGTACTTGTTTTTAGGGATCAAACATCTGAACGCAGTGCAAGAAAAAAATTAAAGGAGAGTGAAGAGCAGTTCAGATTAATTTCTGACCTTACGACAGACTATTTGTTCTC
>DASVGS010000367.1:0-6330 GCA_036379435.1 Ignavibacteriaceae bacterium | reverse complement strand
AGAATCATATTTGCGATACCAATGTTCTTTATTAAAAACGGATGCTGATTTATTTTACCAGCCCACTCAGAAAGTTTTGGGTATATTTTTAGCATCCAGGGTGTTGGGCGCATTAGTATGTTTGCAATCAATGCCGGATAAACCAAAATTAAAATCCATGCGCCCCAGGACATTGGGGATTTTATCTGAAATGTTGTATACAACCTCCATACAAATGGTTTGTGGGCTAAATCTAAAAACAAAGCAAACATACCTAAGCTTAAAAGCACAACGCTAATAAAAGGAATAGAAAAACAAGCACAGTTGCTTTCCTTATGTCTTCCGCTGAATAAAAAATAACCCGATATGATCATCATTCCCGCAACCATTCCACCAAGAAAAAGATAAACCGGAATTTGCCACTCCCACATTGCCATGTATGGATCAACGTGAGGATTATTTCTGGTGGTAGTTAATTCAAGTAATTCGTTCATTTCAAAATCCTTAAACTAAATAAAAGATATTTGGTTCAGTTCCTGCATCCGGAAGATTAACATGCCACTTCCTTGATTGAAGAAGTCTGCTAACTTCACTGTTCGGATCATCAAGATCACCGAAATACATACAATATGTTGGGCAAACTTTAACACAAGCAGGCTTTTGTCCTTTTTCTACTCTGTGAATACAGAATGTACACTTATCAGCATAACCTTCAGGATGAATGAAACGTGCATCGTAAGGACAAGCTTCAACGCAGGCTTTACAGCCAATGCATTTATTATGTTCAACCAGCACAACTCCGCCAACATCGTGAGTGTGACTAGCACCAGTTGGACAGCAGCTAACACAAGGAGTTTCTGAGCAATGGTTACATCTTTCTGTTCTAATCTCCATTTGTATGTCTGGAAATTTTCCTTTGGATTCGGTTATGATCCAATCTCTATTGTAACCTACAGGAACATTGTTTTCAGTTTTGCAGGCTATTACACAATCCTGGCATCCAACACATTTACGGGTATCTATCACCATTCCATATCTTGGCATCTTATACCTCCATCTCAAAAGTTACAAAGTTAACACTCATACCTGTGCCTCCCATAAGCGGGTCAATTTTGTATTGCGTAACAAGTTCTGCATCACTTGCGCCTTTTTTATAAGTACTTCTAAGCTGTCTGGATTTTTGTCCGAAACCATGAACCATATAAACACAATCCTGTCTTATTCTTTCCGTTGCTTTGACTTTTATTGGATCACTAATTACACCGTCCTGATTTTTTAATTTAATTTTATCCCCGGTTTTAATTCCATATCTTTCTGCAAGATCAGCATTCACCCAAAGTTCATTCTCAGGGAATAAATCTCTCAACAAAGGATTTGATTGAGTTTTGGAGAATGTATGGACAGCCGCCCTTCCGAATAGTAATCTAAAATATCCTGCCGGTGGCTCAGGATGTTTGGTATACCTGGGAACTGGATCAAATCCTGCATCTGCAAGCTGAGTTGAGTAAAATTCTATCTTACCAGATGGAGTTAAAAATTCCGGTTCAACACCATCTTCAAAATAGATCGGCTTTTCGGGTCCCTTAATAATTCCTTCTTTCTTTAATCCATCGAGAGAGTGCCCGGCTAATTGCAATCTTGTATCAAGATATTCCTCAACATTTTTCCATGGGAAGTATGCTCCCAATCCTAATTTTTCACCAAGTTTTTTTGCCATCCACCAATTTGGTTTTTGATGATTCGGTTCGCTTATTGCAGGTTGCCTTATTCCGACAAAGCCTTCCCTGAATGGTGAAATATTTAAATCATCATATCTTTCCAGGTAAACTGATTCTGGAAGAACCACATCCGCCCACCCTGCAATTTCACTTGGAATAACATCAATTACAACCATTAAGTCTAAATTCTTTATAGCTTTAATGGTTTCATCTCTATTAGGTAATGCCTGCATTAAATTTGTAGCATAGATAAGCCATCCTTTAATTGGATAAGGTTTACCTGTAATCGTGGCTTCGCGGATTCCCGTTGAAATCTGTTCCCCCGTGGCAAAAGGATATTTATTGCCTGGGTTATGAACTGGTGCAGCTTGCTCCGCAGGATAAGGTGGGTATGGATATTTTGGGATTGAATAAGAATATGGGACATAGAATCCGCCTTTTCTTCCCCAACTGCCAAGTAATGCATTTAACAGAGCAATAGCACGACTTCTTTGGGAATCATCCCCGTACCAAGTTGCGTGTCTTCCTGGATGAACAAGAGTCGATGGTTTATATCTTGCCATTTCTCTTGCGGTCTCCCGGATAACTTCCGGATCAATTCCAGTTTCTATATACGCCCATTCAGGAGTGTATTGAGAAACCTCTGAGGCAAATTCGTTAAATCCAAATCCATATTTGGTTACATAATCGATATCATAAAGTTTTTCATTTACAATTACGGACATCCAGGCAAGTAATAAAGCTAAGTCAGTACCTGGTTTGATTGGCAAATAATATTTTGCTTTACTTGCAGCTACGGAAAATCTTGGATCAACAACGATGATAGACGAGTGTTTTTCTACTGCACGTGAAAATTCCTGCACCTGAGTATTATGCATATTTTCACCTAGATGAGAACCGATAAGTACAATACATTTTGCGTTTTCAATATCAGTTCTTTCCGGTGAACCAACAACATCTCCGAATGTCAATTCAAATCCTACTTCTCTTGGTCCACGGCATTGTGCAAAACTCGGTGCTGTTTCATTAGGTGAACCATAAGCACGAATCATATGTTTGAAAAATGTTCCTCCAATACCGTGTGAAAATAAAGCAACGGATTCAGGACCGTATTCAGTTTTGATTTTATTCATCTTGTCAGCAATAAAATCAAATGCTTCATCCCATGTAACTTCCACCCATTTTTCTTCTCCGCGTTCACTTTTTCTGATTAAAGGAGATTTTAATCTTTCTTTATCAAAGTGAGCTCCGGGTCCTCCCGTTCCTCTGGGGCATAGTCTGCCATTACTTAAAGGATCTTTTGGATTACCTTCCACTTTCCAGAGTTCACCATCTTTAACGTATGCAAGTAAACCGCATTTCCAAAAACACAGATCGCAGTAACTTGGGATAATCTGAAGACCTTTTGGTTTTGAATAACTTTCGGCAGCATTGACAATAGTTTTAGCAGATCCAGCTAATGCAGCGGCTGTTACAACTGTTGCTCCAGATATTTTAAGAAATTTTCTTCTTGAAATTGAGTTCATTAAAGATCCGTTAATTTTTTTCTGATAAATTTTATTATACTCCCACACTCACCGTAATCCTGATACACAGTACAACTTCTGCAGTCTTTTGATGCACAAATTGTATCCTCTCCTTTTATTGCCCAGCAGGGGCTATTATGTCTCAAGTATGCAGCACATTTACTTCTATCTTCTTTGCTGCAATTCAAAACTTCCCAGCAAGGCATCATTGAGTAAATTGTTTTTATTCCATTAATGCTGATCTTTGAATCATTAATAGCAGACCTTATGCAATTAATTCTTTCGATATCAGATTTGGAATAGAGACGATGACTGGTTGATTTTTTAAAAGGAATAATAAGGTCTTCTTTTTCATACATTCTTAAGGTATGAACAGAGATATTTAATAATTTAGCAGCAGTTCTTATCGGGTAAACTGGTCTGTCGTTTTTCTCTTCGCTGAGCATTTAGAATACAACATTAAAAATTGATATTTATAAATACCAACTTTTCTGCCAATCGCTTTCTTTGATTTTCCTAAAAATTAAATATTCATTAGTATAGATTTTATCATTTGTTAGAGACTTTGAATTCGAATTCTAAAATATTGGAATTGCTAAAATGGATTAAATTATGAATAGAATTGATTCTAAAATCGAATGAATATTTTACCGCTAACAACTAATATGATGGCAGAATACACTCAGGTTTTAATTTTCTTAATGCTTTACTAAAATCCTTTAAACCTTCCTGAATCACTACTGAATTTTCATCGTGGCAGGTTAAACAAGCACCTACAAGTAAAATTCTTTTTTGTTCATCCACTGTAAAAGGCCGTGTATAAGTTCTCGTTGTAGACATTTCGTCTCTGGTTTTTAAAAATCCTATCCAGGCATCTTTAGGAAGATTATCCTCTGAGTGATTTTCGTATAGTGAAGTAAATATCCATTTACCGTCTGCTGAATAATCTAAACTTCCTTTTCCATATCCCAAAGTCATTGGATTATTATGACACGATTTACAACTCCTGCCCTTTTTATTTATCGTGTGAGAAAACGTAGGAGCAAAAAGTCTTTTAAAGATTTTCTTTTTTTGATTTTTAAACTTATCAATCGTTAAAATCATACCAGGAATAAAAGTATCCACAATTTCATTTCCACTTTTGTCTTTTCTTATTCCAAGAACAGGATATTCAACATAAAAATCGGTTGGAGTTTCATTCCAGCTTCCAACAATATCCTTATTATCCAACAGATCATACCCTTCAAGTGATGGATCATATTCCGTATGGCAGCCAACACAATGTGTAACCCACTCAGTATGACAACTCTGGCAGCTTAATCTTTTATGAGCATTACCTTCAACACAAATTTTTTTTGGTGGATTAAGTTTTAAATTTTTATTTGATGATTTTGTGATTAAATATTTTTCTATACTTTTGGTGATATAAGTGTTTACCAATGGGATCTTTGATTTATCCGTTACAATAAATTTTTTATTATCCTTATTTAATTTTCTAAGATCAACAATCCTCTTTGATTCAAAATCCAATTCATCATAAGTAATAGATTTAAGATTATTTGAATGACAATCAGTACACTGTATTTTTAGCTGCTCATCCATATGCTGATATAGATTTCCATCACCCATAATTTCAATTGAAACATGGCAATCAATACATCCCATACCTGCTTTTTGATGAACATCCTCTTCAGCTTTTTGAAAAACCCTTCCATCCAATAAAAGTCTATATCCCTTTTTTCCGTTTACCTCGTCCCAACTCTTCAATGTTTCAAACCATCCTTCATAGTTTGTAGAAATTCTACCTGATCTACTATGGCAACCGAAACAATGATCATTTGTTATATTTAAACTCAATTGCGGATGAATCTTTGGAAAATTTTCAAATTGATTTTTATCTTCGTTTAACTTTTCACGTTTGACCTTTGACTTTTTGTAATTGTCCAATTGTTCAATAGCTTTACTGCTGTAATTTAAATGACAGGCATTACAACCACCGCCGCGAGAGAGTTCATCAATTGGTCCCCATTCCGTTTTAACATTTCCCAAATGGCACGATGCACAAAGATTCCTGTTGTGATTATCAGCGTTAGATTGAGTTAGCTCTTTTACATTAAAATGTCCTTCTGGTCTCGATAGTTCATCAAAAGCAAAACGATTAACGGAGATAACCCCGCTCATTGTATTCATAATTGAATTATTTATTCTTTCCGGTATTCCTGGATGGCAACCAACAACGCCACATGTTTTAGCGGCATCAGAAAGATTACCTGGAATTAATATCATTCCTTTATGTGCAAAATCTTTATTTGTAGTATTCGGATTTCCAAGATGACAGACATTACAACCAACAGTTTGAGGTGAGTGTGACTCAGTAAATCCAGTCATTTCATCGTGGCAGTTAACACATCCATTAAAATTAGTTTTTATGATGTATTTGTAGCTCAACCAATCAGCAATAAAATAAGTTACAAAAAATGCTATCAACGTTAGGGCAGAGTATTTTAATAAAGTCTTCACAGTACTGGATAAATACTTTTTACTTTTTCGTAATCTTCTGGAGTATTCATGTTAAGGAATAGTGATTCGTTGAAGATGCTAATATTATTTATTTCGATACATTCAACCTCAGCAAGTCGATGTAAATCATAAACGCTTCTTTTTATTGTTTGATCAGTTTCAGAAGTTTTAAATATTTTTTCAATAATATTTATAACAGATTTTTTATATACTCCAATTAATCTTTCCGGTTTAGAGTTTACAACTGGAATTATAATATCCTTTTTAGAATCTATGTTTAATAGATGCTCAATAATATCAGAATTGATTAATGGAAGATCACAGGTTGTCATAAAATTTTTGTCAGTATCTGATGATTTTAAAGCGGAGTATATCCCGTCTAATGGTCCACTGGATTTAAAAGTATCTTTTACAATTGGTAGATTAAGAAACAATAATTCTTCGGCTTTGTTTGCACTAAGAATTATACGACTGAATACTTTTTTCATCTCATCAAGAATAATTTCTATAATGGTTTTTTCGCCAAGTTTAAGCAGAGCTTTATTTGTCTGCATCCTCGAGCTTTTACCACCGCAAAGAATTATTCC
>DASVGS010000366.1:0-5291 GCA_036379435.1 Ignavibacteriaceae bacterium | reverse complement strand
GATGAAGCAATTTATTTTTCAAACGATTTAATCGGGATGAAAAAAGTAGCTGATGCGATTGTGTACCTTAAAGAAGTTATTAAACTATATCCAAAATCCTTTAAAGCTTTTGCTGCCCTGGGTGATGCATATCTGCAAGATAATAATATTGGTCTGGCGTTAAGACACTATCGATTAGCCGCACAAATAAATAATTCAAATCAAAGAATAAATAATCTTATTATAAAGTTGAGCAAAAAATAATTCCTTTTAGCTTTTCAATTTTTTTATTATTTAAGCCTTCAAATAAAACCTGCTGTAACTGAACCATTTTAATTAATTTTATGTTAATCTGTTATGATTGGATATAGATTTACTAAATACGATCCCGCATTTGATCTGAAGAAATCTTCTTTTGATAATTTATTAAAAGTATTTCTTCAACTTCTAACAATTTCTTCCGGAAATGTAGATGAGGCTCTTAGCTGGATGAACGAACTTGACAGAAAATATAATTTAACCGATGATAATTATGGTATGGGTGATTTTATTGATGATCTGAAAAAAAATAATTTTATCGAAAAAGATGAATCCGGTTTGAGATTAGTGCCAACATCCAAATCCGAAAGAACAATTAGAAAACAAGCCCTGGAAGAAATTTTTGGTAAATTAAAACAATCAATGAAAGGTAACCATAGAACTTTCGTTTCAGGCCAAGGTGATGAACAAACATCCGAAAAAAGACAATACTTATTTGGGGACTTAATGGAACAGATTGATATGACTGACTCCATTAAAAATGCTCAGATAAATCATGGTATTGATGAGTTCCATCTAACCGAAGATGATCTTGAAGTTGAAGAGCGTGATTATAAAACTATCACCTCAACTGTGTTAATGATAGACATTTCACATTCAATGATTTTATATGGTGAAGATAGAATTACACCGGCAAAAAAAGTTGCGATGGCTTTATCAGAACTAATAACTACAAAATATCCAAAAGACACGCTTGATATAATTGTTTTTGGCAACGATGCCTGGCCAATATCTATTAAAGATCTGCCCTATCTTGAAGTTGGCCCCTACCATACAAATACGGTGGCAGGACTTGATCTTGCAGGAGATATTTTAAGACGTAGAAAGACCAACAATAAACAAATATTTATGATAACAGATGGTAAACCCACCTGCTTAAAAGAAGGCGCCCGTTATTATAAAAATAGTTTTGGTCTTGATAGAAAAATTTTAAACAAAACTTTGGATCAGGCTGCTAAGTTTAGAAGGATGGGAATAGCAATTACAACATTTATGATTGCACGTGATCCATATCTGCAGCAGTTTGTTAGAGAATTTACTCAAACAAATAATGGAAGAGCATTTTACTCAAGTCTTTCTGGTTTGGGTGATTTTGTATTTGAGGATTATATACGGAACAGAAAAAAAAGGGTAAGGTAAATTAATTATGACAGATTTATTAAAAATAGAGACACTCGGCGAACTCAAAAAAAGTGGATACAAATCCAAAAGTATAAAAGATGAGCTGCGGTTTAATATGATTAAGGCATTAAGTGATAATATTGATCCCTTCAAAGGTATTTTTGGATACGATGAAACTGTTTTGCCAGAACTTCAAACTTCTATTCTTTCAAGACATAATATTCTTTTGTTAGGATTAAGAGGCCAGGCAAAAACTAAAATCGCACGCCTTCTGATTAACCTGCTTGATGAATATATTCCTGCAGTTGATGGTAGTGATCTTAATGAAGATCCATTTGTTCCTATAACTAATGAAACAAAAAAGTTAATTAAAGAACATGGTGATGAGACTAAAATAAAATGGATTCACCGGTCAGAGAGATATACTGAAAAATTGGCAACACCAGATGTTACAGTTTCTGATCTAATCGGTGATGTTGATCCTATTAAAGCGGCAACGCTTAAACTTCCATATTCAGATGAAAGAGTAATCCACTTTGGCTTAATTCCAAGATCGCATAGATCCATTTTTGTAATAAATGAACTGCCTGATTTACAGGCAAGAATTCAGGTATCACTATTTAATATTTTGCAGGAGAGTGATATACAAATACGTGGTTTTAAAATCAGATTACCACTGGATATCCAATTTATTTTTACGGCTAACCCCGAAGATTACACTAATAGAGGTTCGATTGTAACTCCTTTAAAAGATAGAATTGACAGCCAGATTATTACTCACTATCCTAAATCAATCTATGTATCTCAACAAATTACTGAACAGGAAGCTGACGTTAGTGATCAGCAAAAATCTTCGGTTGTCATGTTTCCATTAATAAAAGAAATCGTAGAACAGATAGCTGTTGAAGCCAGAACGAGTGAATATGTTGATGAAAAAAGTGGTGTATCTGCAAGACTTACAATTTCCGCATATGAAAATCTTATTAGTTTTGCCGAGAGAAGAAAAATTATTAACAATGAATCTATTGCCTATTGCCGCGTAAGTGATTTGATCGGAGTAATTCCAGCAATCACAGGCAAAGTTGAATTAGTTTTTGAAGGTGAGCAGGAAGGTTCAATTAAAGTTGCGAATATTCTAATCGGTAAAGCAATTAAAACGGTTTTTGAAAAGAATTTTCCAAGTCCTGAATTAATGAAAAAAAAGAAAGAACAAAATCCTTACTCACTAATAACTTCCTGGTTTTCAAAAAATAACATAGTTGATATTCTATCTAATGCATCAAATCAGGAATACAAAAAAATCTTAACTGGTATTCCCGGGTTACAAAAAATAGTTGATCAATTTAAACCCGATGCTGATGAAAACTTATCTCTGGTCTTTATGGAATTTATTCTGCACGGATTATCTGAGTACTCACAATTAAGTAAGTTAAGGTTAGAATCAGGTTTTCAGTTTAAGGATATGCTGAGCAGTATGTTTACAATGGATGAAATTGAGGATAGTGATTTTGATGAATAACAGGATCCCTTTAAATAAAAAAAGCCGGATCGTTAAAATCCGGCTTTAATAATAAAGCAATTATTCTTATTTCATAAGAATCATTTTTCTAACCTGATTGAACTGGGCTCCATCCATTCCATTAGCTTTTAGCTCGTAGAAATAAATTCCGCTGCTAACTTTTTTTCCTGAACCATCTTCTGAATTCCATTGTACAGTATGTACACCAGCATTCATATCAGAGTTTACTAAATCGCGCACGACTTCGCCAAGTAAATTGTATATAACAATTCTAACACTTGAATTGATCGGCAGTGAAAATTTAATTTGAGTACTTGGATTAAATGGATTCGGATAATTTTGTTCTAAAACAAAATTAGCTGGAGTAACTGTTTTTACATCTTCAACTGATGTTAACGTTGCTAAACTATATCCAAGAGCTTTTAAATCTGCTACTCCTACACTTCCAATTATTGTTCCAACTGCAGTGGTAGTATCTATTGTGAATAAATCACCCATAGCTGTTCCAGTGCCTTTAATACCAAATAATTGTCCTGATTCATCGAAGGTGATAGCAGTTGTATTTACACCAAATCCGGTTTGCCCTACTCTGGTTGTATCACCGGTTAACAGATTAATTTTAATTATTCTATCCTTAGGTGTACCAATTGGATTTTTAACAGATCCCCAAAGTTCATTGTTGAGCGGATTGAATGCAATTGCAACTCTTGCAGTTTGCATGGTCGAAATTAATGTTGACGTACCGGCTAATGAATCTATCTGAAATAGTTCATTTGAAGTATTTGTTGCATATAAATTTCCGCTATTATCAAAAGCTATGGAAAGAATATTTGGCAAATCTAAATCTTTATGATAATAAGCATCACCCAGTTGACCGTTTACACGGTAAAGAGTTGAACCAACTGAGTTTGTTCTTACTCCATATATCTGATTTGTAAACGGATGAATTGCCATACATACGAAATCAGAATAATTGGAGTTACCTAAATTAGTACCAGCACCGGTTATTTTATCGATATAAACTGTCTGGTTGTTGTTTTGTGCACCAGATAGAGCATATAGATTGTTATTTACTGCTGCAAACATCTTATATCCAAAGCCATTTAACTCTATCCCATTAAATGTACCGGAATTATTCTCGATTGGATATACAATTGATTGAGCTCCGAAAGTTGATGGATTGAATGCAAAACTTATTGTTACAGAATCAAGTGAGTTTACATTAAGTGGAAATGTATGAGAGGAAACCCTATAAAAATCTCCCTGTGAATCTGCTATTGAATTAATTATCAAAGGATCAGAACCGTAGTTTGCAATTATCAAATCTAATGTATCGCTAAAAAGACCTATTTCATTCGTATCGAAATCAAGAGCACTTTTACTTGTGTGAACGTAAATACCAGGGAAAGGTTGTAACCTTACCTGACCCACATAAGTTGAATAGTTATTTCCTGTTGAAGCATATTCTGTGTACATCCAAAAACTGTATTCATCAGCAGGATCTAAAAACATACCCATATAATCTCCCCATCTGTTTCTGGTTCCACCAAATGTTTTTACGTAATTACCTAAACCCTCTTGCAATGCCATTGCACTACTCAAACCAGGAGGATCATCATATCTTCTGGTGGTGTAATATGCGCCCATATACTCACCGTCAGCAGATCGAGAACAAGTAATACCGATATTACCATCCTTATCCACAGCCATTGCCGGATAAATATAAAAATATTTATCTGCACCTAATTCAGCGCTTTCGGTAACAGTATTATTTGAAACATCAATTTTAACATATTTAAGACTAGCATAATTAGGATAAACGCTATTTCTCATAGAATGCGTTGCATATAAATAACCATCTCTAAAAATTGGAGCATTCCGTATAGGACTTCCACCAGATTCAATAAGGGGTGTACCACCTCCCAGTTGATTTGCATTAGGAGTTTGTCCGTAGAATGGTACTATAATATTTACTCCTGTTAATGCAGGTGTAGTAGTTGGATTTGTTAATTTGTAAACTGAATAATAATTAGCTCCTTGTCGAGCAGCATACATAAAATAATGTCCACCGGCTGGTGAATACTGATATGATGGACGTAAATTAAATACTCCGCTACTGCTGTTTGGGATACTTATATTCCAAATATCTTTATAAGATAGTGGACCCGCATTACTAGCATATAGTTCAGCTTTTGATACGATTCTTATTTTAGCATATTGACCAACACCGCCAAAAGTAAAATTATTTGTAGCTATGTAAATTGCTTCTTCATCAAAACCAATCTGAGGAAAATCACCCCATAGTGTTGATGGCAGCCTATACATATACCAGGTGCCAATTGGATCTTCATCG
>DASVGS010000365.1:0-2045 GCA_036379435.1 Ignavibacteriaceae bacterium | reverse complement strand
GGAATCATTTTTTGTATTATTAATTCGATGTAGGAGGCATGATCATTCCTAAATTCATTTGGGAATGTATGAGCACCAAGAAATGTGGATACAACTTCAATTGGGAAAATTTCATTTATTATTTTTATGGCATGGAGTAATTTTATTTCGTTCTCAAAATCCAAACCGTAACCACTTTTAATTTCTAATGTTGTTACACCTTGTGAAATAAATTCCTGTATTCTTGGTTTTATCAAATCAACTAATTCGGTTAAAGTCGAATTACGTACAGCAGAAACAGTTGTATTAATTCCACCGCCTCTTTTTGCAATTTCTTCATAGGAAATCCCTGAAATCTTTTCTCTGAATTCAGTTGCACGTGAACCTGCGAAAGCCGTATGAGTATGGCAATCGATTAACCCGGGTAAAATTACTTTACCTTTAAAACTGGTTTTTTCATCAACGAAAATTTTATTTGCAGTGTGTGCTGGAATGATATCTTTAATTATACCATCTTCACAAAGGATAGAATGTTCTTCTAAAATCTCAAGATCAGATAACTCTTTACCGCGCTTATAGTTTTTGTTCTTTGTATTGCAGGTAACAATTTGAGATGAATCGCAAAATAACTTTTTCATTATTTGAAAATATTTATTGTGTCCTTAATTACTTTGGCATCCTTATACCCAAGCTGATTTAATTTAAATCTTAATTCATCAGCCAATTTTTGTGAGGTAAAATCGCCAACTTTTACTTTATAAAACGGTGGTTCAAAATCTATATATACTTCGTAGGAATTCTGGCTAAAGTAGACATCAGCTTTAATCTGGTTAGCTTCTTCAAGATTATCGGATGTTAAAACCAACACTCTAAATCCTGCATCAGTACCAACAAGTGTTTTGGTTTTAGAATCTGTTGTGGGCGAACCGTAATCAAACCAAACATTTTGGTTTTTAGTTGATGTGCTTATTTTTTTTTCTGGTATCACAATTTTTGTTTTGTATGGTGTGATATCAAAATCTTCTTTCAAACTTGTTTCCTTTACTTCATCATTTTTGATTGAAGAGGTTTCATCGATCTTAATTTTTTCATCTTTCTGATATCTGCTTCCAGTGCTGGCAGCACAAGAATAGAAAATAAAAAATATCGCTAAAACTGCTATTGAGCTATTTTGTGCAATTAATGATCTTTTCATAACTATACTTTGCATATTTTATTTCAAATATAACGTTTTTTAAACAAGCTAAGAAATGAAGAAATATTGAGGGTATTAGTTCCATTCTGAATATTAAATCTATCATTTTTTTGAGAACCACCGCTTTTTTTAGTATTTTTGCAACATCATTAAAAAAAGAATCGCTAAAAATGGCTGCAAAAAAACTTAAAATATTGTTTGTAACATCTGAAGTAGTACCTTTTGTTAAAACCGGAGGACTAGCTGATGTTTCTTCTGCCTTACCACAAATGTTATCAGAACTTGGACATGAGGTGCGGATTGTTGTTCCCAAATATGGTGCTGTGGATGATCGGAAATTTAAGATCCATGAGATTGTTAGACTAAAAGATTTGGTAGTTAAAATTGGGGATAAAGACGTAACCTTTTCTTTGAAATCCTGTTTTTTGCCGGGACCAAGAATAAGAGTACAGATTTATTTTTTAGATAATCAAGAATATTTTGGAAGCCGTAATAGCCTTTATACAGATTTAAAAACAGGTAAAGATTTTCCTGATAACGATGAAAGATTTATTCTGCTTAGCAGGGCAGTAATGGAATTGATTATTAAACTTGGATGGATTCCGGATGTAATTCATTTAAATGATTGGCAATGTGGACTTGTACCTGCATATCTTAAAACAATTTATAAAGATCAGGAAGGCTTCGATCAATTTAAAACTTTATTTACAATACATAATCTTGCTTATCAGGGCGAATTTCCACCCGCTACTTTTAAGAAAACCGAGCTGCCAAAAGAATTGGAATCCGTGTCTAAAGGAATATTGCAGAACGGTAAAGTAAATTTTATGAAAAGCGGTTT
The DNA here is from genome assembly GCA_036379435.1 of Ignavibacteriaceae bacterium. Lineage (GTDB taxonomy): Bacteria > Bacteroidota > Ignavibacteria > Ignavibacteriales > Ignavibacteriaceae > IGN3. The sequence goes on along the minus strand of DASVGS010000365.1, from coordinate 30 downwards.
GATGTTTGCTGATGTTATAAATACTGTTAG
>DASVGS010000364.1:0-3768 GCA_036379435.1 Ignavibacteriaceae bacterium | reverse complement strand
CTGCTGATAGAAGAATTAAACACCTATAATTATTCTACAAATCTTGCAGCATTAAGATATTTAATTGATTCATATGATGATGAATTTTGGAATGCTAATTTATATTCTAACTGGCTCAACATAATCCGAAAACTCAATCCGCCTGAAGATCGTACAAGTTTTCCTCCTTTTATGCAGACGGCAGCATTCTGGCAGGAAAAGATGAACACTCAACTTGCATCGTGGACTGAATTAAGACATGATAATCTTCTGTATGCTAAACAATCATACACAGGCGGAACGATCTGTTCATTTCCTTACAGCTATGTTGAACCATTTCCGGATTTCTATCAACAATTAAAAGATTTTTCAATATCCGCAGCTGGTAAAATCCAGACAATTAATTTCTCTGATCCACAGTACCAAATAAAGATAAGCGCATACTTTAATAGTCTTGGAAATATTATGGATACACTAAAGGTTATCAGTGAAAAAGAATTAAATCAGCAGCTTTTAACAAATGATGAGATAACTTTTTTACAAAATATGATATATGAAAATGGCAGCGGTGGTTCGGGTACACCACCTTTTCTTGGCTGGTATCCAAGATTATTCTATGATGATTTTTATTATATAGGTAGTAATTATTCTACAAATCCAGGTTTATTAGAAAGTGATCATCTTGTAGCAGATATGCATACAATACCCACAGATTGTGGTGGTAACATAATGGGTTGGGTAAAACATGTGGGAACCGGTCAAATTAATCTTGGAGTAATTATTGCACCATGGAATGATGGAATTGAAACTGCATTTATTGGTCCGGTTATGAGTTACTACGAATATACAACTGAAAACTTTTTAAGATTAACCGATCAGGAATGGAATAATCAATATTTGCAATCTGCTTTAAGACCAGAGTGGGTAAATATTTATTTAGCAGATTCTCTTGGAAATTCAAGAGGTAATGGACCATCATTAATAACTTCTGTTGATGAAAATCCAAACAATAATATGATTCCTCAATCGGAATTATTAATTGCAAATTATCCAAATCCTTTTAACTCTTCAACATTAATTGTATTTACTATTCCTTACGATCTTACAAATGCAAATACTGAATTAAAGATTTATGATGTGCAGGGAAGTTTGATTGCTACATTGGTAAATCAGCAGCTTGCTGCAGGTAATTATATTGTAAAATGGGAAGGGAAGAATCAGTATAACCAAAATGTCTCAAGCGGAGTGTACATTTATAATATTAAAGCTGGAAATAAAATAAAAAGTGGTAAAATGAATTTGTTAAAATAAAGCACTATTTGATGCAGCTCAAATTTATTTGAGCTGCATTAATTACATTAAAAATTCTTCAGTGATTAAGATCTTCAGAATTTCAGATATAAGCACACCTCAAAATCCTTAACATACTAATAACACTTTGTTAACATTCTCTTAACATTGAAACTTTAGTTTTCGGGCGTCGAAGTAAAACTAATTTATTAACGGAGAGTAAATGGAAAACAGTATTACAAATAAACTGAGTGGTTTAATAAAATTGAAACAGGTCTTTAGGATACTTATCTTTTTATCACTGCTGAATGTGATAACCCCGGCTCAACAATCCGCGAGTGTTACTGGTAAAATTACTGATAAGAGTACCAATGAAGAATTAATTGGAGCTAATGTAATTGTTTTGGGAACAAACATCGGCGCTTCATCTGATATTGACGGTAATTATATAATTAAGGGTTTAGCAGCAGGGAATTATACAATTAAAATATCGTACATCTCTTATAAATCTGTTACAGTCAGCAATGTAACAGTTAATCAAAATAATGCAACTCGTCTGGATATCGCTCTCGAGTCATCTTCCACAGAACTTGAAGAAGTAGTAGTTACGGCTGAAGCTCTTAAGAATTCAGAAAATTCTGTTTTAAAAATTCAAAAGAACTCGGCAAATATTGTTGATGGCGTAAGTGCTGAATTGATTTCCAAAAATAGCAGTTCTGATGGAACTGATATTTTGAAACGAATGACAGGTGTAACTATATCCGAGGGTAAATATGCATTTGTTCGAGGTGTAGGTGATAGATACAATAATACGTTGCTTAATGGTTCTAATCTACCAAGCACAGATCCTGAAAAGAAAAGTTTTTCTTACGATATCTTTCCAGCCAATCTTATTGAAAGCGTTATTACTGCAAAAACTTTTACTCCAGATAAACCAGCAGATTTTTCTGGCGGCCTTGTTCAGATAAGTACCATAGAATTTCCAAATAAATTTACAAGCCAGGTTAGTCTTTCTTCGGGAATTAATACTCAAACATCACTTAAAGATTTTATCTCTTACTCGGGTGGAAAAACAGATTATTTAGGGATAGATGATGGAAGCAGAAATTTTCCCTCAATTATAAATGCTCAAAAAGTTACCAGAGGTAATTTTACAGATAAGCAATTACAAGAAATCACATCAGCATTTGCAAATAACTGGTTTGTGAAGAACGGAAATGCACCAATAAATGGTGGATTTAAAATTACTGCGGGTGATAAATTTAATCTTAGCGAACAGGATTTAATTGGATACGTTGGTTCTTTTTCCTACTCCAATTCATACAACACATCTGAGAAACAAAATAATTTTTATGATTATTCGGGACCAAGATATGCATACTCTGGTATGAATTACAGTTCCAATGTTATGTGGAGCGGAATGTTGAATCTAAGTTTTAAGTTTGCTTCCACCAATAAAATAAGTTTTAAAAATATTTATAATCAAAATGCTGACAATGAATCTGTAATCTACAAAGGGGATTATCGATATGCCGATCAGTACCGGGAAATTACTTCTTTAAGATTTGTTTCCCGTTCATTGCTTTCCACTCAATTGATTGGAGAACATCAATTCAATTTAATTAATGGGTTAAATTTAGATTGGACTTTCAGCTATTCAAGATCAGATAGAAATGAGCCTGATGCAAGAAGATACGTTTATTCAAGAGCTATTGAAGACAAAACAGAGCCATTAAGATTCCAGTTAGATCAATCACTGGCAACAAGGTATTATGGAAAACTTGTTGATAATGATTACAGCGGCGGCGTCAATTTTAACTTCAAATTATTCGATGATCCCACTTTGCCGAAAATAAAAGTCGGTACATATCTTAATAAGAAAGATAGAGTATTTGATGCCAGAACATTTGGATTTAGAAATTTACCCGGCGGTAGTTTTTCTGTTGAGGATAGTATTCTTCAATTATCTGTACAGAACATCTTTAATCCGGAAAATGTAAATACTACATTCATTGGAGTTAACGAAATTACAAAACCATCTGATAGTTATAATTCAAACCAAAAAGTTGCTTCAGGATATTTTATGTTTGATACTAACATTCTTGAGCAATTTAGATTGGTTGCAGGGGCCAGATTTGAATATTCAAACCAGATTTTAAATTCATTCTCACAAACCAATCAGGTTATTTCTGTAAATAATATCTATAGAGATTGGCTGCCAAGTCTTAATCTTACATACTTATTAAATCCGGAAATCAATTTACGATTGGCATACACAAATACACTTGCACGTCCTGAATTCAGAGAACTAGCGCCATTCAGTTATTTTGATTTTATCACTAATGAGTTGGTGCAGGGTAACCCGGAACTGGAAAGAACCAGAGTAAAAAATTATGATTTAAGATTTGAATATTATCCAAAGGGCGGTGAATTAATTGCTGTTAGCTTTTTTTATAAGAGATTTAATAACCCAATTGAAGAAATATTGACAGCTTCATC
>DASVGS010000363.1:0-13118 GCA_036379435.1 Ignavibacteriaceae bacterium | reverse complement strand
ACTCTTCAGTATCATTAAATTCAAAATATCATTTTAAAATTCTATAGAAACTTGAATTCTAAATAAGACATTTGTGGCTATGAAAGTTGTTGTTTTTGATCTGTTTTTAATAAAATAGTGGTGGAATAATAGTTGATGTTGCCAAATCATTGTTCCGATATTAACTATTAATGGTTTATTTGAAGCGAGTACAGATGAAAAGAAATAATTATTGTTTATTTGTAGTTATTATTCTGCTTATAACGAACATATCATTTACTGATAATGCTTACGCTCAAAAAAAATATTACGATAATAATAAATCTAAAAGAAGTTATTACGATCATAAAAACAGTACTTCATCTAAAAGTAGTGCTGTAATTGTTGATCACCACAGAGAAAAAAGACAAATCAACAAGTACTCTGATTATTATGAATCAAACAGAAGAGTAAATCGTGATACCCGCAGTAACAAAAAAGATAATTCTACCTTTAGAAGTGAGAATTCTGAAAATTATTTCAGAATTGATAAATCAAAAAACAGTTTGTGGGATGGAAAACACTGGGAAGAGTCAAAGTATCCACTGAATGTTTATATAAAAGAAGTATATTCGCGTCTGTTTAAATCGAATTACAAAGATTATGTAAAATACGCATTGGATGTTTGGCGAAAGGCTGATGACAGGATTCAGTACAGATTTGTTAAATCGATTGACGATGCAGATATAGCTGTTATCTTTGTAGAAAATCTTGGTGATGAATATGAGGAAGACTATTTGGGAATAACAAATTACGATATAAATAAAAACAAACTAATAAACTTTTCAAAAATAGAAATTAGTTTAATAAAAAACGGAAATGAAAGAGTTTCAGCTGGAGAAATTAAAGCCACAATAATTCATGAAATTGGCCATGCCTTGGGCCTTGGGCACAGCCAAAATGAAAACGATCTGATGTATCCATACATTTCAACTGAGCACTCCCCTGATTTAACTTATGATGAACTCTCCCGGGGAGATAAACTTGCAATTAAAGATTTGATCGATCTGAGTTTTAAACAAAATTACGTTTGGAAATAATTTATTCCTGCTCCGGCATTCCGTAGTTAACCCACTCTTCCTTTGCCGGACCATAAACACCGGGAACTTTTAATCCCAACAATCTCATAACAACTGTTAATTGTGCCCGATGATGAATCTGATGTGAAATTATTATTCCAAGAGTAAGCCCTCTTTTCCACTTTTCACCGTACATATCATCTTCAACGGATAGAGTTTCATCTGTCCATTTGGTCTTGATTTCAGAAAGTAAATTGTCAGAGGCATCTTTGTATGCATCCACAATCTCTTTAGCTGTTGAAGGAATAGAAGATTGATCATCAACTGTTTTAAATGTTAATTCCGTACGATGAGCCATTTCTCCAAGTGATGTTGTGATATGCCATGCAAGTCTGCCTGCAGTTCTTACATTATCATCAACTTTTTTTGTAAGAGTTTCATTTGTGAGATTATTAAATATTTTTAACGTGGCTTCGGATTCGTATTTCCAATCCTTTACAAAGTCTTCAATTTTGTAGTACATGCTTTTTCTCCTCTGATTGTGGTCACACTTTAATAAACTTAAGTATGACAGAATGAATTTGACATCCTTAATTTATCGAAAGATCTTTTTTAATTTAAACTCATTAAAATTTCTTTTAGCTTACTAATATTATCTATCCAGTCCTTTTGCTTTGCTCTTTCTTTCTCAACAACTTCCGGAGCGGCATTTGCAACAAACTTTTCATTTGAGAGTTTTTTTTCAATTCCTGCAAGTGAACCTTCGAGTCTTGTAATTTCTTTTTGAATTTTTTGTCTTTCAAGTTCAAGATCAATCAAACCTTCAAGCGGAATAAATATTTCAACTCCTCTTAAAACTGCAGAAGCACTTGTTTTTGGCTTTTGAATATTTGCATCAACTTTTAGTTCTTCAACCTTTGCAAGTTTTTTAATGTAATCAATTTGATACTCTTTTACGGATGAAGATTTGATCATAGCATTAACCTTTTTAGAAGGAGCAATGTTCATCTCGCCACGAATATTTCTTATAGCAGTAATTATATCTTTAACAAAATCCATTTCTTCATCAGCAGAATCTTTAATCATCTTTTCATCAGCAATCGGATATGACGATGTTGATATACTTTCTCCATCTTTTCTTTCGTCCATCAATTGCCAGAGCTCTTCTGTTATGAATGGCATAAACGGATGAAGAATTTTAAGTGCATCTTCAAAAATTGCTATAGCACGAGTGAGAACTGCAGATTTAACTTCTTCATTATCAGAATATAATCTGTTCTTTATCATCTCAACATACCAATCACAGAAGTCATTCCAGATAAAACTATAAATAAGTTTTATTGCGTTGTTAACTTCAAAATCATCCATTGCTTTGTTAAGCTGCTGTAAAGTTTTATTCAATCTCGAAATTATCCATTCATCTGCAAAATCTTTATGCTTATCTTTAAGCGTTACATTTAATTTAATCGACTCTTTATTCATCAATAAAAATCTACCGGCATTCCAAATCTTATTTGCAAAGTTTCTACCCAGCTCACATTTATCTGTACTAAATAAAACATCCTGTCCAAGCGGGGCAAGATAGATTACTGTAAACCGCAAAGCATCTGCACCGTAATCTTTAATAACATCAAGCGGATCAGGAGAATTGCCGAGAGATTTGCTCATCTTTCTGCCCTGCGAATCTCGAATGATACTTGTAAAATAAACATCACTGAAAGGAATATTTTTTTGAAAATGCATTCCAGCCATTATCATTCGTGCAACCCAAAAGAAAATAATATCCGGACCAGTAACAAGAGTGTTTGTTGGGTAATAATATTTACGTTCATCTTCTGATTTAAATATTGCATGTGCCCACAACCAGCTTGATGCCCATGTATCCAGTACATCCTCATCCTGTTTCCAGTTTTCGATATCTTTTGGCGGTACGCTGTCACAATAAATTTCTTTTGTGGTGTTGTGATACCAAACAGGAATCCGATGCCCCCACCAAAGCTGACGGGATATGCACCAATCGCGAATTCCTTCCATCCAGTGGAAATAGGTCTTTTCCCAGTGTTTGGGATAGAATCTTACTTTACCTTGCTGAACAACTTGAACTGCAGGTTTTGCTAATTCATCCATTTTCATAAACCACTGTTCGCTTAAATATGGTTCAATTGGAACGTTACCGCGCTCAGAATATCCAACCTTATTTTGATAATCTTCAATCTTAAAAATCAATCCAAGGTCTTCTAATCTGGCAACAACTTTTTTTCTAACCTCATAACGATCAAGTTCACGAAATTCTTCAGGTACATTTCCATTTGTTGTTGCATCATCATTAAAAATATTTATCGTCTCCAATTTATGACGCTGTCCCATATCATAATCATTAAGATCGTGTGCCGGAGTAACTTTTACTGCACCAGTTCCAAATTCCATATCAACATAATCATCGGCAAATATTGGAATTTCTCTTTCAGCAATTGGCAATAAAACTTTTTTACCAACAATATGTATGTATCTTTTATCATTCGGATTTACTGCAATTCCCGTATCACCGAGCATTGTTTCGGGTCGTGTTGTTGCAACAACTACAAACTCATTTGAATTTATAACCGGATACTTGAAATACCATAGTTTGCCGTTAACAGTTTTATAGATGACTTCTTCATCAGAAATTGCGGATTTATTTGCGGGATCCCAGTTTACCATTCTGTGTCCACGATAAATCTTTCCTTCTTTGTAAAGATCAACAAATGCTTTTATAACTTCTTGATAATACTCGTCGTCCATCGTAAAACGTTCACGCCGCCAATCACAGCTAACACCAAGTTTTTTTAACTGCTGAATAATTATTCCGCCGTATTCTTTTTTCCATTCCTGACAATGTTCTAAAAATGCATCACGACCTATTTCATACTTATCAATTTTTTTCTCAGCTAAAAATTTTGTTACTTTGGTTTCTGTTGCGATAGATGCGTGATCTGTTCCCGGAACCCAGCAAGCATTGTAGCCTTGCATTCTTTTTGTCCGGATGAAAATATCCTGCAGAGAATTATTTAGAATATGTCCCATTGTTAACATTCCTGTTATGTTGGGCGGAGGAATTGCAATTGTATAAGGTTCTTTGGTTTCGTCTATATCAGAATTGAAAATACCGTGATCATTCCAGTACTTGTACCATTTATCCTCAACATCTGCGGGATTGTACGCTTTAGGAATATCAGAAAAATTTTTTGCGGACATTTATTACTCTTTTATTAAAAAAATTTAGGTGTAAATATAAGGATTTTTGAGTGAGTTAGGATAAGACGATCGGACACGATGGAGCATCTTTAACAGATATTCACAGATTTGATTCAGTATAAATGTAGCAAGGAATATTCAATCGCTATTTCACCTCATACAAATAATTTGGCAATTTAATTTGTATTCCGGAGTAAGGCCCATTAAGATCTGTCCATTGATCACCAACAGTTCCAACTATTTGATATCCTTTGTTTGTAAGTTCTGTTCGTATTTTACTTTTAAATTCCTGCGATTTAAGTTTTTGATCTTCTTTGCTTTGAGTGATTAAAGTATCAAACTCTGTGTAACCTTCTTTAATTAAATTTTTGTATGTAACATCGTACTCATTTGAGTTTCTTCCGGTAAGAAACACAATTTTAAATCCTTTATTAAGCAAATAATCATACAAATCTTTAACAGGTTTAAATGCAGTTGCTTTTAATTCTTCATTCCATTTTTTGTTAAGATCGTATACATAACCAAAGTCCATCATCTTTGCTAAGCCATAATTGTTAAGTGCAGTCTCATCAACATCAAAAATTACTGCTGAATTACTTTCTACTTCAACCTTATCAAATTTTTTCTTTGCATCATTTACAACTTCAGTCAATTCTTCATCGTACTTACCTGATTCATAATAATCTTTTACAATGTCCTTTGCAGTTCTAAGATTTATAATTTGATTTGAAGAACAACTGACAAAAGTAAAAGTTGCAATAAATAGTAAAATAAATGATTTCATAAAATTCCTTTAAACAATTAAACAATGTAACAATGAATCAATAATAGACAGATTGCTTCACCCTAATCGGGATTCACAATGACAATCTTATAGACTACTTGGTTCCAAAAAAGAAAAGCAGTGGTCTTTCCAATCTTGCGGCCCAATCTTTTTCACTGTGTTCAGCACCGGGAGCATAAAAGTAATCAATATCCTGTCCTATTACATAACCTTTTTTAGAAAGTTCTACAAACATTCTCTGACCGCGATTTGAACCATCTTCACCATGATCAATATAAAACTTAATGTGCTTTTTGTGTCCCGTATATTCTTCAACCTGTTTTATGCTTCTATCATTATTATAATAGAATGAACTTGATAAACAGGCAGCCATAGAAAATACATCAGGATAATGCCAGGCAGCATAAAATGAAATTAATCCACCCATTGATGAGCCCATTATCGCTGTGTTTTCTTTATCAGACAGAGTTTTGTAAGTAGAGTCGATGAAAGGTTTAAGTTCAGTTACAATAAACTTCAAATAATTTTGTCCTTTTTCGCTCCAGCTATATTCATCAAGTCTATCAGGAGAATTATATATCCCCACAACAATAATTTCCTTTATCTTTTTCTGTTTTATCAACTTCATAATAGTTTCATCAATGCGCCAGTCTTTTCCCACATATGCAGTTTTGGGATCCATAATATTTTGTCCATCGTGCATATAAAGAACAGGATATTTTTTATCAGGATTTTTATGCGGGTTATATCCGGTTGGCAGCCAAACAACTATATCTCTTTTATTATTAAGGATTGGCGAAAATACTTCTTTATGATATACTACTTTCCCAACAATTTCTTCTTTTTCCTGTCCGGGTTTTCTACGTAGTTTTTTAATTTCTTCAGCCATTTTTCCAACAATTAATTAAACAATTGCAAAGATAAATAATTTCTTCCTGTCTCACTGATTTTGAGTTAAAATAAAATTTTTTATGATAAATGTTCTTCAAATGGGTTGGCTTATTATGTTTATTTTGTGGATTTTTGAAGAGTTAAATTTTAATAATATTTTCTAATCCCGGAGATTGATTTTATGGCAGTTATAAGACCTTTTAAAGCACTAAGACCCACAAAAGAAGTGGCTGAACTGGTCGCAAGCGTTCCTTACGATGTTGTTAATCGTGAAGAAGCCGCAAGTTACGCTAAGGGAAATCCTTTAAGTTATTTGCATATTACCCGATCAGAGATTGATTTACCTGAAGTAAAAGATGCATATTCTAAAGATGTTTATCTAAAAGCAAAGGAAAATCTGAACAAAATAATTGAAGCCGCTCCTTTAAATGTTGATGCAAAACCTCACTTCTATCTTTACAGATTAATTATGGATGGAAGAGCTCAAACAGGAATCTGTGCTACCTTTTCTGTTGATGATTATGATAATGATGTAATTCTTAAGCACGAAAAAACTCGAAAAGTAAAAGAAGATGATAGAACAAATCATATTATCACAACAGAAGCACAAACTGGTGTTGTGTTTTTAACATATCGCGGAGTTAAAACTGTAAATGATATTGTTGACAAAACAATTAAGGAAGTTACTCCGGAATATGATTTTACTGCACCGGATGGCATCCAGCATACAGTTTGGGTTGTCCCGGTTGAATATTATCAAATAATTGAAAATGAATTTGCAAAGATCAATAAACTCTATATTGCAGATGGCCATCACAGGGCAAAGAGTGCAAGTCGAGCAAGAGAAGAAAAAAAGAAAGCGAATAAACAGCATACCGGAAGTGAAGAGTATAATTATTTTATTGCAGTGATATTTCCAGAAGATCAATTAAAAATTTTACCTTACAATCGTGTTGTGTTTGATTTGAATGGTTTAAGCAAAGCTGATTTTATGAATTCTGTTGCTGATAAGTTTGCTATCACTCCAACTGAGGATAAAGAACCGAAAACAAAAAACAATTTTTGCATGTATATTGATAAAGAATGGTACTTATTAAAACCCAGAGATTCTGTATTTGCAAGCTTATCTTTAGAAAAATCTGTTGGAGAAAAACTGGATGTAAGTATTCTTCAAAACTTTTTATTAAATCCTGTATTGGGAATTGATGATCCCAGAACAAATACAAGAATAGATTTTATTGGCGGAATACGCGGAACAAAAGAACTCGAAAAACTAGTTGATTCAGGTAAAGCAGTAGTTGCATTTTCACTTTATCCTGTTGGCCTGGATGATTTAATGAATATCTCAGATGCTGGAGAAGTAATGCCGCCAAAATCAACGTGGTTTGAACCGAAATTAAGAGATGGATTATTAACGCATTTAATCTAAGTGCAGCTAAGTGGACTTAGTGTCCAAAAGTAACCCGTACTTAACCACTAAGACACTTAGAGCATAAAGATTCACAAAGAAATAAAACAAAAGGGAAACTATTATGGAAAAAAGAATTTATAACTTCAGCGCCGGGCCAGCTATTTTACCCGAAGAAGTTTTACTTGAAGCACAAAAAGAATTGTTTGCATTACCGGGAGTCGGAATGTCAATCCTGGAAATTTCTCACCGCTCAAAAACTTTTGATGCTATTCTTGCAGACGCTAAAGCAGGAATAAAAAACTTGTTGAATGTTCCTGATAACTATGAAATTTTGTTTCTACAAGGAGGTGCGAGTCTTCAATTTTCAATGGTTCCATTAAACTTAATGCCGCCTAAAAACAAAGCTGATTATATTTCAACAGGAAGCTGGTCTAAGAAAGCTATTAAAGAAGCAAAAAGGGTTGGAACCGTAAATATTGCCGCAACAACTGAAGAGGGTGAGGGCGATGCGAAATATTTTAAACGCATTCCAAAGCAGAGCGAATTAAAACTTGATCCTGATGCTGCATATGTTCACTTTACCTCAAACAATACAATTTACGGAACACAATGGATGAGCGAACCCGAAGTTGGCAACGTTCCGCTTGTGTGCGATGCTTCTTCTGATATTCTTCATAAACCAATAGATGTTAGCAAATATGCTTTGATTTATGCAGGGGCACAAAAAAATATTGGTCCTTCGGGAGTTGTGCTCGTTATAATCAGAAAAGATATGCTTGAAAGAAGCCAGGATTCCCTGCACACAATGCTTAATTATAAAATTCAGGCCGAAAACGATTCGATGTATAATACACCAAATACATTTGGTATTTATATCATAAAGCTTGTAACAAAACATCTTTTAAATCTTGGTGGATTAAGTAAGATGTACGAAATCAATAAAGCAAAAGCAAAACTTCTTTATGATGCAATAGACAGCAGTAATGGATTTTATAAAGGACATGCAGAAAAAGATTCCCGTTCATTAATGAACATTACTTTTAATCTTGCAACTCCTGAATTAGAAAAGAAACTTATTGATGAAGCAACAAAAGCAGGATTCAGTGGATTAAAAGGTCATCGCTCGGTTGGTGGTTTACGTGCCTCAATATACAATGCTTTTCCAATAAAAGGTGTTGAGGAACTGGTTTCTTTTATGAATGACTTCCAGAAAAGAAACGGATAATAATTAATTGTCATTAAGGGTGAAATGAAGCAATCTATTATTCGACGGATTGCTTCATCACTTTGCTCTTAATTTGATATAAAGGTAAAAGAATGAAAAAAATATTTATTGCATTTGCTTTTTTGCTTGTGGTAATATCTTGCAGTAAAAAAGATACAAAGTTTGAAGCATTTAGCGCTGAGGCTTTTGCGTATGATATTGGAGATGGAACAGCAGAAGTTAATGCTACTGTAAGAGTAAAAGGATTTACTCAAACTGAAAAAAATGATATCTATAATGCAGCAGTTGCTTATGAAGTTGATCTGCTAAAACCCGATAGCACAATTAGAAAATCTGTATTTAAATTTGTTCAAAAAGATGAGAAGAATGAACCGATTAACGATGTTGCCCTGGAAACACAATTCTCACTCGATTCAACTTATAAAGCAGGAACATATACACTTATCTATCGAATTGCAGATAAAAACTCAGATAATACTTTAGAAACAAAAGTAAATTTTGATTTGGAATGGTAGTATAAGTTTAATACTCATTAAAATATTGGGGCGGAATTAATTTTCTGCCCATATAACCCGAATCCATTTCATGGTAATAAAGAATATCATCCTCATCACTTCTCCAGCATAAAAATACTTCCTGACCATCGATCATTGAAGGAAAATCAATAAGACCAACTTGGAATTTTGTGTCTTTATAATAACAGCCTATTTCCTCAAGCTCAGATAAAAAACCATTCACTTCGCCAGCTAATTTTTTGATTCTTAAATCTTCTTCTACTCCATTATTAATCTCTTCAGCAATCAGGCGCATTTCCCGGGTTGTCTCAAGTATATCTCTAACTATATTTTTTACTAACGGCAAAGTTCTGCGTGCCTCATCGGGTGTAAAATATTTTGTTTCAGTCGTCATATGATTTTCCATAACATTTATTCGTGGCAAAAATACAATTTTATATCAAAAAAAAAAGTTCACTTTAAACTTATTATCTGGAATCCTTTTTAAATAAATTGATTCTAACTTTAATAATTATTTAGTATTTATTAATTGAAGATGATCATTTGACAAACACTACTTTTTTAACTTATGCCGAATTGATGGATGAATTTGCCAGACGGATTAGCATTTCAGATACCAGCACTTTGAATGAGGTTGATAGAAAGAGACATGAATTATGCAGACTAAATTATCAACGGTCTACACGATTAGAAAAAACATTTACACCCGAAGAAGAAACCAATCAAATATTTTCTCCTATTGATAAACCTCAAACCTGGATTGTGATTACAGAACCCTGGTGTGGCGATTCTGCTCAAAATTTACCTGTTATTGCTAAGCTTGCACAGTTAAATGATAATATTAATCTTAAAATTGTACTACGTGATTCAAATCCTGATTTTATGAATTTGTATTTAACAAATGGTGCCCGAAGTATCCCTAAATTGATAGTGTTTGATGATTACGAAAAAGAGTTATTCAGATGGGGACCACGACCCAAAGCTGCACAAAAACTTTATGATGATTTGAAAAATTACGGTTTAGAGAAACCTTCTATTAATAAAGAGCTACATCTTTGGTATGGCAGAAATCGTGGTAAAGAAGTTGAAAAAGAGATAGCGGATTTGATTAAAAGAACAATTGATATCACTGCTGTTAAATTGTAATTACAAATTCAATAAATCCATCCTCACGTGATTGAACTGTAATGCTTCCTGCGTGCATCTCAACTATTGATTTTACAATTGAAAGCCCCAGGCCGATTCCTCCTAATTCTCTGTTGCGTGAATATTCCGTCTTATAGAACCTCTCAAAAAGTTTAGGTAAAATATTTTGTGGAATTGGTTCGCTATAATTTGAAATTCTTATCAATCCTTTATCTTCTCTATTTTTATCAACTGCTATAACAACATCGCTGTTTGGATTACCATATTTAATAGCGTTATCAATTAAGTTAATTATTATTCGTTTGAACAAATTTATATCCACCAATACTTTAAAATTATCCGGGGCATCATTATTGAAAATTATATTAATCTGTTTTTTTTCAGCTACGTTTGAAAACTTTTTAACTGATTCCTGGACAATTGCGGCCAAATCAGTTGGCACTTTTTCTATTCTCACAAGAGAGTAATCAAGTTTGGAAATATAGAACAGATGTTCGACGATATTAATTAGTCTTAAAGTTTCTTCATAATTACTGCGCAAAATTTCCTGGTATTCTGCAGGCGTTTTTTTTGATTTGAGAGCAATTTCAATTTCTCCTCTTAATATGGTTAATGGTGTTTTTAATTCGTGTGAGGCTGAAATTGAAAACTGGTTCATATAATCGATAGAGGTTTTAATTCTTTGAATCATCTTATTCATTGTAGTAACAAGCCGCCCGTACTCATCATTAAAATCCCCTCCATCAATAATTTTTGTAAGGTTTTGCGCTGTTATTTCATTTGTTTCTTTTATTATTTTATCAATCCTGTTGAGTGCACGAAATGAAATTACTGAACCTCCGATTAATGAGAAGAGAAGAAAAATTGGAGCAATAATAATGTAGATATCAGTAAGACTTTCAAGAGTCTGGTCAATAAGCTGAAGAGGAAATGCAACTATTATTTTATAACCGTCCTTATCAAGATAAGCTGCTCTAATAATATGTTTCGATAATAACGTATCAGCAAAAGTGTATATGCCTGAATGTACTTCAGAGGAATCAGGATTCTTAAGAATTTGTTCCATCAGATTTGCTGTACTAAAAATATTTTTATTATTATAACTTACCTGCACAAAAGTATTTTTTGGATTTAGCGCAACAGCTTCAAATATCAAATCATATACAAGCTCATTTGGAGAGCTATAAATAGAATCAGATTTAAATTCCTGCAGATCTATATTGCTCTCTTTAACAAAACGATAAATCATTTTTGCCTGTTTGTTTAATGATATATCCAGTTCTTCATATAAGTTATGCTTAAGATAAGCGTAGATAACAATACCAATTACAACTTCCAGCAGTAGAAATACGGCAGAGTACCAAAGTGTGGTTTTAAATCTTGTAGTTTTAAAATATTTGATGAAGTTAGAAAGCATTTTAGAAATGGTTAAATATCAAATTGATATTTATCAGTTTTCCTTTAACATATATCCAATTCCTCTAACAGTATGCAAAACAGTTTTATCAAAACCCTTATCAATTTTGTTTCTAAGCTTATTGATATAAACGTCAATCACATTGGTATCCGAATCAAAGTGATAATCATAAACGTGTTCTGATAGTTTAACTCTTGAAATAACATGATTTTTATTCCGCATTAAATATTCCAATATGGAATATTCTTTAGGTGTTAAAAAAATCTCCTGGCCTTTCCGGAAAGCTTTATGAAGTTGAGTATCCAGTTCAAGATCATCAACTTTTATTATCACATTTTTTTCAGAATTGTTTCTTCTTAATAATGCTCTTACTCTTGCAAGTAATTCATCGAATGCAAAGGGTTTTGGTAAATAATCATCAGCACCGGAATCCAAGCCAAGTACTTTGTCTGAGATATCATCCTTTGCTGTTAACATTAAAATTGGTGTAGTAATTTTTTCTTTTCGTAGATCTTTTAGAATTGAGATACCATCTTTAAATGGCAGCATTATATCCATAATTATTAAATCATATTCATCAGAAAATGCCAGCCTGCTTCCCTCTTTTCCATCCAACGCAACATCAACTGAATAATAATCTTCTTCCAATCCTTTTTTAACAAAGGATGCTACTTTCTTTTCATCTTCAACAACAAGAATTCTCATAATTAAAATTAGTAAAAAAAAAGGAGAGATATTATCTCTCCTTAATTGAAATACCGGGTGATTTAATTTTTAGTTTTATCGTTTGGCTTTTTTTCTGTTTTATTAGTTATCATTTTATGATGCTTCAATTCGCTTTCCATCTTTTTCATGTCTTTCCCGGTATTTTTTTTCATATCATTTTTAACCATTGATACATTTTCTTTGGTTTTGGTTTTATTCTCATTAACAACCGTTTTTGCGGTCTGTTTAACATCATTAACCTTTACATTTGTTTTTTGAACAGTTGTTTTGGTCTTGGATTCCGGATATTTTGAATCTTTGCTTTGTGCCATTACAGATGTATTTACTGCAAATGTAATCATTATTAAAGCAACTGCAAGTGCGAACATTTTGTTTTTCATGACGAGCTCCTTTTAGAATTGTTTTTGATCTGTTTTATTTAATTACTTTGTATTAAAAACCTACTGTGTAAACATATTTTTTAATTATTAAGATTGTCTTAATTAATTATTAAAAAATATTAATCCTGTTTTTCATTTTATTGTTTTGCATATTTTCAATAAAGTTGCTTCTAAGATCCTTATTTCGTTTTAATTCAATCTCTCTAACTTTTATAAAATCCTCCTTCGCCCCTTTAAGATCACCAATATCAGCTTTAATTGTTGCTCTGTTATATAATGCTGCGCTTGATTCCGGATTTAGTTCAAGTGCTTTATTAAAATTTTCAAGTGCTTCTGTGAACTTTCCTTCATC
>DASVGS010000362.1:0-8456 GCA_036379435.1 Ignavibacteriaceae bacterium | reverse complement strand
CATAAAATGAAAAAGATAATTTTAGCAATAAGTATTTTGTATATTGTTTTTTTAGTCTACAGTTGTTCGCCATCTACAGTAATAACAAAAATTTATCTGCAGGATGCGGAAGTTTCCGGACCGATTAATCAATCCCCTGTTCACGTAACTAGCAACGATGAAACAGGCGTTACAATTTCACCACGGATTTCGATCAATAATAAAAAGTCTTTACGGGGGAAGGTTGATAACCATACGCTTGTAAATTCTCAAGGTGTTTTTCAGGTTGATACTATTTTTAACACTGATGGGACTTTTTATTTTCAAGAAACACCCGGCGTTAACAGATATCCTTACACTGAAAAGAATTTTTTATGGAATATCGCAGAAGTTAATGCATCTCTTGATTTTGATTTTAAGATTTCAAAATCCTTTGCACTTTTTGCCGGTGGCAATTACTCGGTTGTTAAACAAAAATCTATCTGGGGCGGACTATTTGGCCTTGGGTTGATGAATCAGGGTTTTAGATTTGATGTAGGTTTAAGCATTCAGGAAATTCCATACGAAGCATCTACGGTTATAACAGTAACAGAAACAGGAACTTCTGGTACATCAAGTTATGTTGCGCAATATCTTGATGCGTCAACGGAAACATGTTTTAATCCGTTTGTTAATCTAAACGTCAACTCAAATAATCCGGAATGGCTGGTTAACATTTTTTTACAAGCAGGTTATGCCGCCCAAACACTGCTAAATTTTGAACCTAAGACTTCTGCTTATCACAATCCTTTTTATTATGAAAATGTAAACATAACTGAAGATTTGCGGGGTGAAGCAACTGCGGGAATAATTAATTTAACTCCCGGTGTATATTTTAATTTTGGTGATACCGGGCGCGTGCTTTTAGGAACAAGATTATTATGGATTACGCAGATTGAAGATATTGATAATCAATTTTATTTACTTCCGATGCTGCAATTTGATTTTAGACTATAAGTTGAAAAGGAAAAATTATTACGCTGGTGAATTTTAAATTTTATAATATTTCTTCTTCATCAGCACTTATTTCTTCTGATTTAAAATCATTATAAAATTGATTGATTAAAAACATAAATCCGATTCCTGCAAATGCGCCGAGAACAATCATTGAATTACCAATTGAAAATTGTTCATACAAAAATTTCAGATTAAAATAGTAGCTAAATCTAAAGTAAACCATTTTACCGGCATGAGAAATTACATTTCCAATACCTGCTCCAAAGAATGCAAATAAAAGAATTTTAGATATTTTAAAAACTATTCTAAATCTGGAATAAACTTTTGCTATCTCTTTTATCAGACCATAAACGGAAAAAATACCAACTAACATCCAGAAAAACTCACTGTCTCTAATAAAATCAGGAATAACAAAAAATGTAAACAATAAAATCAACGCTCTTGTAAAAATTATTATATACAACTGCGGGTAGTCAAGAAAACCAAGTTTATCAACAAGCAGATCATTGATACTTTGAAGGATACCGGTTTTGTTTACAATTTCTCCTTTGGTAAAGCCACAGTAGGGACATTCCTTTATTTCAGTATCTGATTTCTTTCCGCAATTGGAACAAATAGTCGAGTACATTGAAGATCAATTTAGATTACTAACTAAATATCTTTTTATTTTTTGCGTAGTTGTTTTTTCAAACTCAGTATCTCTAAGGTAAAACTTTCTTATCTGTTTATAAATCGGTAATTCTTTGTTTGTTTCTTTTATTACTTCTGATGTAATTTCATTAACAAATTCAGGTGTTATAGTTACATTATTCTTTTCAGAATATTCGATAAAAGCCTCAGCATCAGTTACAATTTGAACTGCAATAATTTCTGTGTGCTTTTCATCCTGCTCACCAAACACCATACTCTCCTGCACAAATGGACTTCTGTTCAAAATGTCTTCTATCTCTTCTGGAAAAACATTCTCTCCGCTTTTAGAAATAATTACATTTTTCTTTCTGCCATTTATATGTAAAAAACCATCTTCGTCAAAAAAACCAATATCACCCGATTTGAACCAGCCATCTTCAAAAGCCTCGTCAGTTAGTTTTTGATTTTTATAATATCCCAGCATTACGCTTTCACCTTTTATAAAAATCTCACCCGCTCCATCCTGATTGGGATTATCAATCTTTATTTGCAATCCCGGTAATGGTATACCTGCAGCATTGTCTTTAAAGCTGTATAATCGATTTAGTGCTACAATAGGTGAAGTTTCAGTTAATCCATATCCCTGAACAAAATTAAACCCGAGTTCTCGTAAACCTTTTGCCACTTTAGGATCAGGTGCTGCTCCTCCGGCAATAAATAATCGTATGTGTCCGCCAAATTTTTCATGTAGTTCGCTAAAGATTAATTTTTTTGAACTCTTCCATCCTATTGATTGCAGTATATTAGTAAGTGAAACCAATGGAGGTACAATTTTGGATTTTAATTTATTCTCCTGAATTCCTTTATATATTTTTTTAAACATTTTATCATAAAGAAGCGGCACCCCCAAAAGTATTGTAGCTTTTACTTTCTGCAAATCATCAACAACAGTTTTTAATGATCGCGCATAGTGAGCTGAACCTCCCGCATATAATGGACAAAGTAATCCGCAAGTACATTCATATTTATGGTGGATTGGAAGCACTGAGAGAAATTTATCTTCGGATGTAATTTTGATCATACTTGTCATTGCCATAAGGTTTGATGCAAGATTTTTTTGCGTTAGCATAACACCCTTTGCGCGCCCGAGTGAACCCGAAGTAAAAATAATTTCAGCCATTTCTTCCGGATTTATAAATGGCAGTTTTTCTATTGCAGTATTTTGACTTTCAATCATCTGAGGCATTGAATAAATATCATCCTTATTTTTCTTTGAATCCATATTAATATAAAATTTTAATTTCATCAAAGAATCTCTTTTCTCTTTCATCAATGGTTCAAAACTATCAGAAAAAACAATTGCTTTTGCTTCAGATTCGTGAATGATATTTAATATTTCATTATGGTTTAGTCCTTTATCAATAGGAACAATAACCATATTAAAGCACATTGAAGTTAAATAAGTAAGCGACCATTGTACACGATTTTCACTAATTACTGCAATATGATCACGTTCTTTCAATCCAATATCCAAGAGTGCTTTACCAAACCGGATTATATAATCATGCAGCTGATTGAAGGTAACACTGGAGATCACATTATCAGATAAATCTTCCAGCGCAATTTTATTCCCATAAACTTTTGCAGATCTTAAAATCATATCTTGGATAGATGTTATGGTTGGTACAACGTATTTAGGATATTCTTTAACCATTTTATTTCCCTCTTTATAAAGTTTTTTGAATTGAAACTGCACCGCGAAGATCATCCGGATAATATCCAGTTGCTTTATCTTCGGGATATTTATTTTGAATTAGATTTTTTACATCTGTGCTTATTTGATCTGTTAAACCATGACAGTTTAGGCATGGTGCTTGTATAAAAATTGGCTTCATATATCTTACACTATAAACTCCATCTGAATTAATAACCTCAAAGAACTCACTGTTTCCATCAAGTTTTCCTACGGAGTTTAATTCGCTGAAATGATTAAGTACTTTTGATTCAAATCCATCTGGAGCATTTTTAGGATTTCTATATTTTTGCGATACACGCTTAATATAAATTCCTTTACTAAATCCATAGTTTACTGTTAAAATTTGTGCTGTATCAGAACAAACAGCAACTGCGGCCACAATTCCGTTTGTTTGCATTTCTTTGATCAACACATTTTTTAACGAATCGAGAAATTCCTTTGCATCTTTTCTTAATCCGGCTTTCAAATTTTCGGAAAGATCAGGTTTGGGATTTTTTTCGCACCCGGCAGCAAATAAAAGGGAAAGTATTAATATGTGAAGTAAAAGGATTTTTTTCATAACAATCTCTCCTGATTAAAAAAATGTCAAATCCTGACTTTAATTTAATAATAAATATCTAACGTTAGATAAATAATATTTAAGTTTGGGTAATAAAATTTTGCTAAATGATTTGAACACTACCGAGAAACTAACACAAAAAACTATATTTCTATTTTGGATCCCGTTAGCCGCAACGTGGCTAATGATGTCCGTAGAGGGTCCTTACATATCGGCGTTAATAGCAAGATTAACTGAACCGGAATTTAATCTTGCAGCATACGGTATTGCATTCTCACTCGCGTTAATTGTAGAAGCTCCTATTATAATGATGATGAGCGCATCAATCGCACTTGTAACAAACTATCAATCATTCCGCCAGCTAAGAAAATTTAATTATACACTGATGCTGCTTTTAACAGGTATTATGATTTTATTTATCATTCCGCCAATATTTTATTTTATAACAGAAAATATGATAGGCCTGCCAAAGGAAGTTTCCCACCTGACTCACTTTGCTATGATAATCCTGATTCCATGGCCGGGAGCAATTGGATACAGAAGATTTTATCAGGGAATTTTAATTAAAAATAATTTAACCCGTTTAGTTGCATATGGAACTATTATAAGAATTGTTTCGATGAGTCTTGTTGCATTTGCTTTATATAAATTTACTGATCTGCCGGGTGTTGTTGTAGGTGCAAGTGCTTTATCAACTGCTGTGGTTTGTGAAGCTATCGCAAGTAAATTTATGGCAATAAAAATAATTAAAAAGTTAAAATCGCAGATAGATGAAACACAAAACAATTTAACAATAAAAGAAATTATAAAATTTTACTACCCGCTTGCATTAACTTCACTACTTACTTTAGGCATTCAGCCGTTCGTTACATTTTTTATCGGGCAAGGTAAAATGCCTCTTGAATCATTTGCGGTTATGCCGGTAGTTACTTCTTTTGTTTTTATTTTCAGGGGATTAGGGTTGTCTTTTCAGGAGGTAGTGGTTGCTTTGATTGGTAATAATATGCTGCAGTTTAATGAACTTAAAAAATTTGCAATTAAACTTGCCTTTATTGTTGCAGGTACATTAATGTTAATTGCATTTACCCCACTGGCGGAGATTTGGTTTACAGATGTTTCCGGATTGTCAGAAGTGCTTACGGATTTTGCAAAAGCCCCATTAATGATTATGTCATTCTTTCCTGCTTTAACTGTTCTTATTAGCTTTCAACGGGCTATTTTAGTTAAAGCCAAAGAGACCAAACAAATTACTTATGGAACAGCAATTGAATTTGTTGGAATTATAATTGTTGTGGCTTTTTGCATTAAGTTTCTTTCACTTGTTGGAGCAATTGCAGCAACACTGGCTTTTGTTATCGGAAGAATTGCTGCTTGTGCATATCTGATCCCTCCATCCATTCGTGCATTGAAAATAAATCAATAATTCTTCATTATAAGGTTATAAATCTTATTAAAACTTTAAGAAGGACTTATGGTAAAGTTTATTTTAGGCAGTATAATTTTAGCAGCAGGATTTTTATTTCTTATTTTTTCTAATCATAATAGTTCTCCAATTAATAATAATTCAATACAGTTTCTTTCCGATTCAACAAAAACAAAAGGACAGCAAATGAGTGATAAAATTATCAAAACCGATGAAGAGTGGAAAAAAGAATTAAGTCCTGAAGCATATAAAATACTCCGCGAAAAAGGCACTGAAAGACCATTTACCGGAAAATACTGGGATAATTTTGAATTAGGAACTTATGTTTGTGCAGCTTGCGGTACTGAGTTATTTGAATCCAATGCTAAGTTTGAATCCGGCTGCGGCTGGCCAAGTTATTTTGAACCGATTGACAGCAGCAGGATTATCTATAAGGAAGATAGAAGTTTTGGAATGATAAGAACAGAAGTAATGTGTGCAAAATGCGGCGGCCATTTAGGTCATGTTTTTGATGACGGGCCACCGCCGACAGGTAAACGATACTGCATAAATTCAGGAGCAATGAAATTAATAAAAAAAGAAAAGTAATTGCGTTAAAAGTCCTATCTTACAATTTCAATATTCAAAATTATTAGAGGTTTTTTGTGAGCAATATTAATAAATCCTCCTGGAAGTTTCCTGCAGCATTCTGGACGGCAAATATAGTTGAGCTATTTGAGCGAGCCGCATACTACGGTGTTTTTATCGCTATTACACTTTACCTTTCCCGTATTGTTGGTTTTGATGATATTGAAGCGGCATGGATAGGTGGAATATTTTCTGCGGGTCTTTATTTTCTTCCTCCTTTTACCGGGGCATTTGCTGATAAGATCGGATTTAGAAATGCTGTAATACTTGCTTTTGCACTTTTATCATTAGGATATTTTTCTCTTGGCGCACTTCCCTACAAAGCAGTTGTTTTACCATCACTTGTAATTCTTATGTTCGGCGGATCATTTATTAAATCAATTATTACAGGAACCGTTGCCAAGACAACTACGCCTCAAACACGAGCTAAGGGATACTCAATATTTTATGGAATTGTAAACATTGGTGCGTTTTTAGGTAAGACGTTTGCATATCCTCTTAGAATTGAATGGGGTTTAACTTCAATTAATTTTTTCTCTGCCCTGATGAGTTTTATTGCTTTAATTGTTGTTATCTTTTTTTATAAAAATGTCAGTTCAGATGGAGAAGGAAAATCTGTAAAAGAAGTTTGGGCGGGTTTTGTAAAAGTAGTTACAAATATGCGTTTACTTGTTTTAATTTTTATCGTTACCGGGTTCTGGATAATTCAACATCAGCTTTATGCAACCATGCCTAAATATGTATTAAGAACTGTGGGAGAACAGGCTTCACCGGAATGGATTGCGAATGTTAATCCAGCTGTTGTTATGGCTCTTGTTATGTTTATAACCCACTTAATGCGGAATGTTAAAGCAGTTTCTTCTATGGCTGTTGGAATGTTCTTAATGCCAGCATCAGCACTACTTATGGCATCAAGTAATTTACTTGAATCAGTTACCGGTGAATCGGTTTCTATACTTGGGTTATTCAGCGCTCATCCAATTACTGTAATGATGATTGCAGGAATTATGGTTCAGGGTTTGGCAGAATGTTTTATTTCACCCCGCTACCTTGAATATTTTTCACTTCAGGCACCTAAAGGTGAAGAAGGATTGTATCTTGGATTTAGTCATTTACATTCCTTCCTTTCATCAATTTTAGGATTTGGAATTTCCGGATATCTGTTAACTGCATACGCTCCTGATCCGGCCACACTATCACCTGCACAGTTATTAACTGCATATGATAAATCTTATATGATCTGGTATTACTTTGCAGCGATTGGCTTAACTGCCGCAATTGCTTTATTAGTGTATCGATGGTATTATCAAAGAAAAGATTTAAGAACAGCGGTTAATTGATTACTGGTTTGATAAAATAAATCATTGCAAACGAAGCAAAGTGATCTCTAAATAACTTTGCTTCGCTCGCGATGATAAGACTGTAAATAAAATCATCCTTCCTATTCATCTGAAAAACGACCAAACTTTTACAAATTGTATCTCACACCACGATACTAATTAAAAGAAGACTCAGCTATTAAACCATCATCCGGATTTAAAATAAAAAATCCGTGCCGTTATTACAGGCACGGATTAAAATTGTAACTAATTATTTTTTAGAATCCAAGTGAGATTGCGAATACATGGTTTCCATCAAAATATTTTACAGGTACGTATGCATAATCAACTGATAGATCAATTCCGCTGAATTGTTTTAAATTTAATCCAACACCAACTGTGTAGTTCTGGAAAATATTTGGTGTATCATCCGTTGATTGTGGTGAATAGAGATAACCTGCTCTTACAAAAAGAAGGTCTTTGAAAGAATATTCTGCACCAACTTTATAATCATCATAAGTATAGTTGTTGTTTTGGAAAGTAGCAGCAAATGTAACAGCATTTTCTTCATCAAACTTTCTTTCATAAGCTAAGCCGACAGATATTTCTGAAGGTAATTCAGCAGAAGCAGCATCGATCTTTAGGTACGTAGGACCTCTGTCTCCGACAGTACTTTCTGCCTGTGTATATAAACCGTTACCATCATATTTAATTGAAGAACCTAAATTCTTAACTACCACACCTAAATCAAGTCCTTCAACTTCCAGCAGATTTTTGTATTGAACACCAAAATCAAAACTAAAACCTGTGGCTGATGCTCTATCGATGCTTTCATTTATAAGATTAATGCTTGCACCAATAGATACTCTATCAGTAAGTTGTTTAGAATAAGTTAATCCAAGAATAAAGTAGCTTGGATTAATTATTTGTCTGGTACCATCGGGTTGATCCATAGTAGTTACATTAATCTCACCGATGTTTAGAGATCTGAATGATAATCCTACAGAACCCAGATCACCTAATCTACCGCTTACAGCAGCAAAGTTAACATTCATATCTGCTATATAAGAACGATATGAAAACAAGGCATTTGTAGAAGCAGTGCTGAAGTCAAGTCCAGCAGGATTCCAGTATATAGACTCTAGTCCGGTTACTGTTGCAATCGGA
>DASVGS010000361.1:0-2537 GCA_036379435.1 Ignavibacteriaceae bacterium | reverse complement strand
GTTTGGATTTAAACTGATTATTCCCGGTGAATCTAATACATCCGCCTCAATTCCAAATTTGCTCTGAATTTTACAGGTGGAATATTCAACTGTGGACCCGGGATAGTTTACGGTTTTATAATTTTTTCCGCTTAACTTGTTGAATAATGTTGTTTTGCCGGAGTTCGGTGGACCTACTAACGTTATGAGAGTTAACTTCTCAATCGAAGTGGTATTCATAATAATATTATGCAGTCAGCTTCATGCTTTCTTATTGCTATCAATGTTCCGCGTAAAGAAAAGGCAAGGGGATCCTTAAAAGCTGATGAGTTTACTAATTCAATTTCCTGCCCGGGTGTAAACCCTATTTCTAATATTCTTCTAAAAGATGGATGTGTATTATCTACATCGCTTATTATGGCTCGTTCACCAAAATTTAATTCTGAGGCTGTTTTCATAGTTTTTACAAATTATTTAGATTTAGTCTACATAAAATTAACTTAACTTTTTATTACTGTCAAGATATTTTTTTCAAGTATTCTCTTCATTCTAAAATGGTACCATTTACTTAATCAAATAATTTAATAATTGGTCAACCAAACACTGTAAAGCTCATTCATTATTATTAATATTAACAGCATTAAACATTTTGAAGCTCCATTTAGTATTCTCTCCGGTAATTCTTGCAGGAATTGTAAAATAATTTACACTTGTAAACTTTTACCTGCATTTTACTGCAATTTTGCCTTAAGTAGATTTAGCATGCAAAAATTGGTTACTCAATAAAGTTTTTATTCATTTTTAAAATCTCTTGTAAAATGTTGTCTTTTAACACTTTAAGGCGTCAATTTTGTCATCTTTGTTTTTTCATCAATTTACAATTTTACTGCTAAACCCGATATTTATCGCGGGTAAATTCCTGTCAAACAATGGCACTAATCTTGAAAAACACAACTGGCAAATAATTTTTTAACAATTTGAAATAATCGGAGAGATATAATGGAACTTGCAAAAATAGCATTTCTTGAAACCTATACACTTAGTGAAAATGGCGGTGTAATGGGGGCAATTTTAGTTACAGATGCTGAAACCAAACCACTGGAATTTAGAGTTACAGCACCAATCCGTCCAACCAGTTTTCAGAAAACTTTATATGGTGATGTTCTGCTGGAACATATACTCGTTGAACTGATCTCCGTTCCGCTGCTGAATGCAGTTAATGAACAGATCGATCTTATTGTAGTTAAAGATCCTCTGTTTCTTGGTGCAAATAATAAACAGGGAATACGTGTAGTCAGACTTCTGAGTGATGAAAAAGAAAAATCTCGCAGCAATACGGCTGTAGAAGCTTTAAATACACCATTAAATGGTTCTCCTAAAGGGTACGTTGAAACATCCAAAAAATTTGAAGAGGAACTAAAAGGAATAAAAGAACGCCTCGAAAAAATAGCCGAAGGACGTAATCTATCTGAACCATTTGATCGATTAAAAGCTGCTTGTGAACAGGTTCAGCTTCAAAGAACTAACGAATAAAAATTGTTCATCTAAATGATTCGTACAGCCAGAGAAAAAATAGCTTCAAAGGTCTCTAAATTTGAGTCCGTTGAGGATTTCCATTTTGCTAAATGGCTCCGTGTTCCAAAAATTGATAGCGGGGAAGTGACGGAAATTTCTTATTCTGAAGATGTTGAAGATTTTCCTGTTGAAAAATTAATTGCACCTAATTCTATCAAACTTAAATTCCGGCTGCCTCATTATAAAGTACCTGAAATAAAACATAACTACCGGCTTATAAATCCAAAAGCTTATCTTATTTTTTTTGGTATCTCTCGTCCTCAGCTTTTTACAATGAAGGAAAAAATACTTTCGGTACCGGAATTAAAAAATCTTAGTTCCACTTTTCCACAAATTCCTAAAGTATTTGATAAATCATCAAAGTATATAGCCAAGCCTGCGACTGTAATAGATCATACATCGGAATTTATTTCTAAATCATCCGGCGTTATTGATCAGTCATCAGAGTTTATTGTAACTAATGTACCTACTTATGATAGAAGCGAGAGTTTTTCAAGTTCCGTAGTTGTAGAAATTCCTTTAATGATTTCACCGCCTGTTATTACTGATGAACTGGCTAATCTTACTCCTGAAATTTACAACATTGAACTTTTAAACGTTGAAAAATTTGATAACACTGTTGTTGATTCAAAGAACTATAGTGTAAATGAACTCCCTGTCCCTCAATTGGATCGCATTGATGTGCCCGGAATAGATAATATTATAAATAGTATTGCTGATTCTTACTCCGTTCCATTTGAAGATATACCTCAGGCTGATGTTCAGTTTTATTCCCCATCATTTGATATTCCGCATCCTGTATTTAAAGTAAAGATTGAATCAACTAAAACTGTTGTTAAAAAAGTTGTTATAAAACAAAAAAACCTTGAACCCGTTGTTTTTGATGCACTCAATGATCCATCACTGTCAGAATCCGCTAAAGCAGAAATAAATTCACTGTTGTCAGCTTTCCGTGAACTGAACTGGGAAGAGTATTACCGGAT
>DASVGS010000360.1:0-2453 GCA_036379435.1 Ignavibacteriaceae bacterium | reverse complement strand
CGGTATCCCCAATATTTTTCTGATACTTCAAAGGATGGTGTAGGCTGGATACCTAAAATCAGATCGCTACCTGAAAAAATATTTTTCCATTTAAGTGAAGCATCTTTAACAAACACTCCAATTTTACTATTTGATGTATTTGATTTTGAATCAGCTTCCAATCTAAATCTTGCAGAAAACTTTTCAGAAATATTCTGATCGTAATTTAATGCCGCGCGTCTTAAGACAAATCCATTAAAATCTTTTGATCCTTCTAAAGCAGTATTATCGAAGTTAGAAAAATTTGCATCGCGGGAAATATTATAAAAATAATCTGCAAACACCTGACCGGAAAATTTTCCGATTGATAATTCCTGTGCAAAATTAGGGACATTAAAGGCAATAAAAAGAACTGCCAAAA
This sequence comes from Ignavibacteriaceae bacterium, assembly GCA_036379435.1. Lineage (GTDB taxonomy): Bacteria > Bacteroidota > Ignavibacteria > Ignavibacteriales > Ignavibacteriaceae > IGN3. Next base: position 2,053 of record DASVGS010000360.1, on the reverse strand, counting down.
GTATTAACTTTTTCATTTTTTTCTCTCTCTTTATTTCGACTTAAAAAATATGGAAAGTTTCCCTCTCTCCAAGGAAACCTTCCCAAAATTAAAATAATTACTATTTAACAGGCAATGGAATATATTCCATTGTTTTAACAATATCCTGTCCTTTTGAAGAAACAATAAAATCCATAAAGTCTTTTACCGCACCGGTTGCTTCTCCATTTGTAAAGCAATAAAGATAACGCGAGATCGAATAATCGCCGCTCCAGATCAGATCATAATTAACTTTATTATTTTCTGCGGGAGAATATGCCGGAGAATTTTCATCTTTTTTAATATGTAATATTTTAACATCGTTTCTCTCAGCAAAATAACCAACACCGCCGTAACCTATTCCTTTAACATCTCTTGCAACAGCTTCTCCAAGAGCTGCAGTGCCCTGTAAAACCTGGGTAGAAGGTGAATAATCAACCTGTCTTCCATCAACTTTACCGAGAACGTGTTCTTTAAAAAATTCATAAGTACCGCTGCTGTTTTCTCTACCATAAAGAGTTATCGGCATATCTGCTCCGCCAAGCTCTTTCCAGTTTTTAATTTTGCCTGAAAAAATATCACTAACCTGTTTAACAGTTAGCATATCGACTTTATTTTGCGGATTAACAATTACAGCAATACCATCAAGAGCAACTTTATAAGTAAACGGTGCAATACCTTTTGATTTAGCATCATCATATTCATTAGTTTTCATTTCACGGGATGCGTTGGCAATTTCTGTAGTTTTATTTAACAATGCGGCAATACCGGTTCCTGATCCTCCGCCGGTAACCTGGATTGATACTTCAGGATGAAGTTTCATATACTCTTCAGCCCATTTTTGTGAAAGATTAACCATTGTATCAGAGCCTTTAACAGTGATTACAGATTTTTGTACTTCATCAATTTTTCTTTTACAACCGAAAAACACAACCGAGGCAGCAACAAAGAGCATCATCGCAAACGAAAAATAGCTTTTCATTTTCATTTTATTTTCCTTTTATTATTTATTACGAAATAGTATAATTTGTGTGTTAAAATATAGATGATACATTTATAACTTTAGCGTATCTAATATTAAATTAATGTTAAATGTTTGTATTATCAGACAAAAAGAGCTAAAAAATTATTAGGTGCTGTTAATATAATTTTTATACTATTAGGTTTTTTTTAACAATAGAACTTATATTAACGCCTTAATTTTAAGGAAACTTATATGCCTCCATTCTCACATACATGGCTTCCGTACATTTATCTTTATGCAGCAGGGGGAATTTTCTTTGTTGCCGGACTCATCATTACAAAAAGATCCGGGGCAATGGATTTATCAAAGAAGAAGCACAGGTTTTGGTTTAAAATATTAATATTCGGGTTTTTCTATTACATGGCACTTCACTTTTTTCTAACCATAGCAGCATTATACTGGTAAAATAATATGAATCAGATACATAGTTTAGGAACCGGCATAGACTGGATTGTAATTGTATTATATTTTATAGCGATCCTATTATTCGGAAGTTACTTTGGAAAGTACAACAGCGATACCAATGATTTCTTTTTTGGTGGAAGAAGATTTACCTGGTGGATAATTGCAATGTCAATTCTTGCAACCGGCGTAAGCAGTCATAGTTTTGTAAAATATTCTGCAAAAGGATTTCAATACGGATTTTCATCATCAATGACGTATATGAATGACTGGTTTTTTGTTCCCTTCTTTATATTCGGATGGCTGCCAATAATTGTTTACTCAAAAATAAGATCGATACCGGAATATTTTGAAAGAAGATTTTCACCAGGTGCACGATTTCTTGTTACATTATTACAATTGCTTTATTTGGTAGGTTATTCCGCAATTGGATTTTTAACAATGGCTAAAGCACTGCAGCCAATGCTTCCACCAGCATTTGATATTTTTGGAATTCACTTTAATGTAACGTTGATGGGAATTGTTTTAGTAACTGCGGTTGTCACCGGTGCATACATTACTTTCGGTGGACAAACTGCTGTAATCTTTACAGATCTTGTTCAGGGTTTT
>DASVGS010000359.1:0-2546 GCA_036379435.1 Ignavibacteriaceae bacterium | reverse complement strand
AGGTGCGGCAAATAGAGCGTTTGATGCAAGGATGGTTCCCGCACCGGTGATGGTGCTTTGCTTAATAAATTTTCGTCTTGATACTTTACTCAATTGTAAAATCCTTTAAATTAATTTAACTGAACTGGGTGTAAAGTCCCTCTTGGCTCAACGACTCTTATGGTTAGCCACAAAAATGTTGCTATAGAAAAAATAACTGACATTGAAAACAAAGTATTATATCCAAATACATTTACTATTATTCCCCCAAACATACCGGATAAAATGAATGGAGCTGTTATTACGTTCGTAAGTGCAACATAAGTTGGCCGATCGTCTTCAGAACAAATTTCAGCAATGATTGTTAATCGGGAAACCTGCAGAAGGATAATATTCAATGCAGCGCCCACAAATACGAAATAATACAACTCAACTATAGGGGATATTATAGCAGTCAAGCAAGCTAACCCTATAAATGCTGAAGCCCACAATAGATTATTTTTATGTCCGTGTTTGTCTGCAATATAACCGAAATAAAGACTTCCGATAATCATACTTGCCATCATCACTATTGTAAAAGTTCCGGCGTAACTATCCGGCAACGAGAATTTTTCCACAGCATAAACTGCAAAGAACGCGTGAGACATATTTGCTAGCATCATCAATGCATCAGAAATAAGAAAATTCCTGAAATTCTTTTCTTTCTTAACTATAGTAAAAAGTCTTTTATAAAATTCTTTGTGGCTAAACAATTGTGGTGAAGAATTAGGTTTGTCTTCTTTCAAAAAAAGTAAAAAAATGTAAGAAACCATCATCGTTAAAAAAGTTACTAAAAAAAGTATTCCGAAGTTCTGGGGATACTCAAATGAATCTAGAACAACAACCACTAAAGCGCCACCAAAAACACCAAGCAAAGCACCCAGAACTGATCGATATGCAAATAGTCTTCCTCTTAACTGGACTGGAGTTACTTTAGAAAACAGATCAAACCATCCGGGAAGATTTATACTGCCACCTACTGCTGCCAATCCTAATGACATGAGGATACAAATCAATGCTTCTTCCGGACTCAAATCCTCAAGAAAGAAAAGAACAAGTATGGCAATGAACAACCAAGGAAATCTTTGAGCAAGTGCTGTCTTAAGCATCCAGGATTTTTTAAATGAAAGTTTTCTGACGTGATTTGCAACCAGTATTTGCGGGAAGTTAAATCCTGCCGCCCACACTACAGGGATCAATCCAATTGCAAAATCACTTCCTGAAATTTTTTTTACTAAGATCGGGAAAACAGTCTGAAGCGATACGAAGCTCATTGCAAAGGCAAAGATTGCTCCATCGAAAATGTTCAGATAGAAATTTCTTTTAACATCGGGATCGTTGAAATGTTTTGAATGAAAAATCTTATGCACGATAAACTTTAACCTCACGTGGATTTAGCTTTAACTTAAATTCAACTCCAGATTTGATTTTTTTGCATATGATTTTCTCACCAGAAAATTGTTCAACCATAATCAAAAACTTTTCTCCGGGAATCTGGACAGATACATTTACATTTTTACTTTCAATATTCTGAACTATAACCAGCTTCTTTTCTTCACTTGAAAGAACATCAACCCGAACTTTTTTATTATCAGTTATGATTGGTTTTGAAATTTTTGTTGTTGATTCAATAAGTCCTGATATCAAGTTTCCATTGTTTTCAATCTTTTCACGATGAAATTTTAATCCGATGTAAGAACCAATTTGAATGGCTCTTCCGTTACCAAACTTTGAAAGAAAGATTGCCGGTTCTCCACTGTCAAATGATGCAATTATCGAAGCTCCATTATTAATGAAAGTCTCTTTAACGATTGATCCGTATACTTCACTTCCTTTTTTAAGATAAGGCAAATCTTGATCTAAGATAATTTTTACATTTCCGTCAGCATCTGGTTTTACAACTGCTTGTTTAACTTTATATATCTTATCTAGACCATAACCAGGAACAACTTTCTCGTGATGGCCTTTTTCAATGTTCCATCCGGCAGTATAACTTTCTGTGAGCAATACACCGCCATTCTTTACCCAGTTAACAATTTTTCCTGCAATCTTTTTATTAAGAACATAAGGAAAAGGAATGACCAGTACTTTATAATTTTTCAGAATATTTTTCTCAAACTCAATAGGATGAATAAAGTCTACAATATAATTCCTTTCGTACAAAGCACGATGAAATCCGAGCAGTGAATCAGTCGCGGTTTTTTCATTCCCTGTTGAAGCCCAGGAAAATATTTGATTTTCAGGGTTGTAAAGAATTGCCACTTCGGCTTTTTTGGGCTTGGCATTAAGAATAAAGTCAGCATTTTTCTGTAAAACTTTTCCGCAATCGGCGTATGCATCAAGCCATGATGTTTCTTCACCATCGAGATATGTTAGTCCCCAGGTTGGTGTTTCTCTGCCAAGCACTTCAGGACGATACTGCCAAAAAATAAATCCCTTTTGATTTCCGGCAACACCTGAGAAAATAAATTTCTTCACATCATCGGCATAAATTGGTTTCGGAAGATCGAGTGTGTACCCCGGAAGCA
>DASVGS010000358.1:0-4512 GCA_036379435.1 Ignavibacteriaceae bacterium | reverse complement strand
CTTGTTCTCGCGCGCTCTTCACATTCATTTAAATTTTATGATCGTTTCAGGAAGCAGGAGGGATATGAAAAATATTCTTTTCATACTCTAAGAAAAACTTTTATTTCCAAACTAATAAATAGTGGAATGAGCGTTTATGATGTAATGACTTTAGCACGGCATAAAAACATTGAAACTACATTAAGGCATTACTCATCAGCAGATATTAGAAGAATGGGAGCGGAGATCAGTAGTCGAACAAATATGGGCACAATTTTGGGCACAGTTTTTAAAAAAGGCTTAAAACTCGTTGAAAACCAATAAAAAGTGGGCATTTCATATCCTTTGTAATCAGCAGGTCGCGGGTTCGAGTCCCATAGCCAGCTCACTAAAACCCTTAAAACAATCAGTTTTAGGGGTTTTTTATTTTACATTTGACAAGCAACTAATCAGAGTATTTACCATTTTGGGCACAATAGTAATCCTTAACAAAGCTTAGAAAAATTATAATAGAATTTTACATAAATGTAAATTATAAATCGGACAACTCTGTGTATATGAATACTTTTAATCTATGCTAATGAAACTTTTAATCCTTAAGCATTAATGCTTGCAAGTGCATCTGATACATTTTCAAATTTTTTGAAAATTCGATCCAGACCGGTGCGGGCAAATACATTATTTACGGTGCCCGGTGCTACAATCGCAATCAAATCACCTTTATCATTTCTTAGATCTTTTACAACTGTAAGCATAACTCCAACTATTGCAGAATCAATAAAAGCACAGTCTGTAAAATCAATTAAAATAAATCTATGGTTAGCTGAAATTAAACGAATAAGATTATGTTTAAATTCTTTTGCTTCAGATACAGTAGCACGAAGCATATTAAATTTAAGTATGGGTATACCATCTTTAATTGATACTGTGAAATCCTGCGGTTCAAATGTGTTATTCAAATTCATAAACTCTTTATGGTTAATAATTACATGTTTAAAATAAATAGAAATAAAATAAATACAACCATTGTACTAATATTTGATGAAACATCTGACAATATTATTGATAGCATTCATATTATTCATACCCAATCTAAAATTATTCGTATTACAGAAAATCCTCCTCTCCTTATTAACACAATACTAAAGCTCCAGTTAAGAGGTATTAATTTTATTTCTCTTTTAATATCACTTTATACATTTTTGTAATATACAATTGGATGTAAATTGAAAATACTTGAACTAGAAAAAGAGTATATTGAACTCCAACGATTCCTTACAGAGCCATCGTCAAGACGCACAAAACTAATCAGGATTTTTGAATTCTATGATCTCGTGCTTACCTCATCTAATCCCAATATGATTGAAGTATACATATCTGAGTTTTTGCCCAAATATTTTACGTTCATGAAGTTAGTAAAAATAAGAGGTCTTAATCCAGATATTCTTGTTAATCTTGAAGATCAATTAATAAAGATAAGTAAATTTGATTTTGTACTAAACTATAAACAGGAGGTTGAAGATTCATTTAAAGTTCTTAAGACTAAAAGTGAATTATTATCTTTATGGATGAATGGACATAGTACAAATCCTGAGAATAATCTGATATATTTTCCTGTCCTCGAAAAAAGTGAATCAACAAGAGTGTTAGGATTTTTGGAAATAATAAAAGTAGTAATTAGTGCCGGAGAAAATAAATTTATTATTGAACCAGCCGAATCAGAAGAGGATGATCTTTTAGAAAAACAACTGCATCTATGCTGGGATGTTGCAGTAGCTTATTGTAAAAAACATATAAAAAAAATAAAAACAAATCACACTGTTGAATTAAAGTTCGAAAATAAATTGGGAGTTTATGTCGGCAACTCATTTGGGATAGCATTAACACTTGCGTTTATAGAAGCATTGTTAAAACATTACAATTCCAGTACGATAGTAAATGTAAATGATTGCATTGCAGTTACCGGAGGAATTGATAAAGATTCTAAAATTATATCAACAGGCAAAACGACCATAGAATCAAAAGTTGAAACAGTATTTTATTCGGATGCCCATATATTTTGCCTGCCAAAAACAGATGAAATTTGGGCTGAAAAAAAACTATTAGAGCTGAAGAAACTGTATCCCAACAGAGATTTAAAAATAGTTGGGTTAACCGATCTTGATGATCTTTTAAACCGGAGAAATGTTGTTGATATTAGAAGACAAAAAGTTATAGTTAGAACCGCAAAAGTGATTAAGAAAAACTGGGTTAATGCAATAGCTACAATACTATTGGCGTTTTTATTTGCCTTTTTGTTTGTTATAGATTATGATGATAATCCTGCAAGTTTAAAAGCTGATGGAAATCTTTTGTATGTGAAGAATAAAAATGGAAAAGTACTTTGGTCTAAACTCCTTAATACAAATGATATAAACTTATCTAGAGAAGCTAAGATTGTAGATATAGATAACGATAATCAAAATGAAATTCTAATATGCAAAGTAAGAGATCCTCAGACTAAGCTAATAAAAAATATGGCTATGATAGATTGTTATAATTCGAATGGTGAAGAAATATGGAATTACACATTCAAGGATAAAGTTTTATCTGAAAGAGAAATATTGAATACAGAATATACTGTCAATATTTTAGATACCTTAACTTTCAGTGGTCAAAAATCTCTTCTATTGATTGCAAGTAATGGTCCTTCGTTTAGTTCTGCAATTTTTCGGTTAAACTTAAAAACGGGACAAAGATTACCCGGAACATTTTGGGCATCCGGGCATATTATTGATGCACTTACTTTTGATTTCAATAATAACGGAATTATTGATGTAATCGGGGCCGGATATGATAACGGTTACGAAGATCTGGTTTTTTTTGGGTATGAATTTAAAGCGTCAATTTGTGTAAGACCAACTCAAGATGAATATTTAATAAAATCGTATCCAATAGCTGATATGATGGTTTATATCCGTTTCCCTAAAACTGATTTTGATAACCTATTTGAAGATAGAACACCAGGTTATCAAACTAATAGCCTAATAAGACAAGATAATTTCAAGAAATTTTCTTTTGTAGCTACTATTCCCGAAAAGTACCCAGAAGCGGGACTTGGCTATGAGGTGGATTATAATTTTAAAAACATAAATGTAGTTATTGATAGTGATTTTAGAGTACAAAGAGATACTCTTGTTGCAAAAGGTATTTTAAAACTCCCATTTACCGATACAGAAGAATATAAAAATATTATTAAAAGTAATATACTCTACTGGAAAAATGGTAAATGGGTAAAAAGAGATGAATTGGATTGATGAATGAAATCTGTTCATTACCATATTTTTATCAATTGGATTTTCAGGATATAATCATTTAATAAAATAGATTCTTATTACACAATAAATAATATTTTGGCATGTTGGTTATCATCAAATGTTTTAAAAGTTTTTATTTTAAATCAGTGATTGAACTAAGTGCACATTAAAGTTAATTTTGATTATGAACTCAGAAATTTGTTTTGATCCAATTGGTTTTATTCAATCCGAACTTAAACAAAGATATGAAACACCAAGACAAGGTGTACTTGCCAAAAATTCATTTGCAGTTATTAAACTAAACCCGGGAAAAAACTTTGAACAAGCTGTAAAAAATCTGGAAGGGTTTGATAGAATTTGGATTATCTATCAATTCCATTTAAATAAAAATTGGAAACCGCTTGTAACTCCACCAAGACACACAAGAACAAAAATTGGAGTTTTTGCTACCCGAGCACCATACAGACCAAACGCCATCGGATTAAGCTGTGTTAGATTACAAAAAGTTGAAGGTTTAAAAATTTTTATTACTGAATCTGATATTCTTGATGGTTCACCGGTTCTGGATATAAAACCTTATCTAAGCTATTCCGATTCATTTCCAAACACTAAAAGCGGCTGGGTTAAAAGCGGATTGGAAAATATTTATGAAATTATTTTTAATGAAGCTGCAAAGAAAAAATCTGATAATCTTTTACTCAAGGAAAAAGTAAACCTTTATAATTATGCACAGGTACAACTTGCTTTCAATCCTGCAGATACGACAAGAAAGCGGATTACCTCTTCAACAAATATTAAAAGCAAAGAAAATCAATTTATACTTGCATATCAAAAATGGAGAATGCATTACTCGGTTGATGAAGAAAATAAAAAAGTATTAGTAACAAATATCAATAAAGAAAGAACTAAAGCTTTATGAAAAATTTATTTTACATTTTATCCATGATACTACTCGTTAATTTCTATATTTATTCTCAACCCAATGATCAATCAAAAACTTTACTTATTCGTTGTGATGATATGGGGATGAGTCATTCGGTTAATATGGCGATTAAGGAATTAATAGAGTCCGGTCTCGTATTTTCAACTTCTGTAATGTTCCCATGTTCATGGTATCAGGAAGCTGTAGATATCCTAAAAGCTAATCCTCAAATAACAGTTGGCGTACATTTAACATTAAATGCCGAATGGAAAAATTATCGATGGGGACCGGTTTCCGGTAGAGATAAAGTACCAT
>DASVGS010000357.1:0-2847 GCA_036379435.1 Ignavibacteriaceae bacterium | reverse complement strand
CCGTTTTCTTTATAAACGTGCGGAGTAACTTCAATTATAGTTCCTGTCGGAAAGAATTTCTCGACTGTGTTTCCGGCAAAGTCCCTTGTCCTAACGGAAAAGTCTGATCCAACCTGTATCCTGCCCTGTTTATTATCTCGTACAGTAATATTTGGTGATGCAATAATCTCACCCAAGTTATTGTCTTCAAAAAATCTGAATAATGCAGTTGCTTCTCCATAAAAATTACCTGCATCAAAATTACCATCACCACTGGCATTCCAACTTGGCTGTTTAGTTTGATTTTCAGACTCGGGATTGATGGTTTGTGTCAATAATTCCGAACCAAGATTTATTCCTCTTCCTGAAAGGATCACTTTCCAATCAATTCCTTGCTTCCTTGATTCAGCAACATCTACTTCAAAAAAGACTGCAGATATTTTTACTTCTCTCGAATCAACTGAAGCGTAAACATCCTCAGGTTTCTTTTCTTCAGTTCCAACGCGTTTTACAATTATAACGTCTTCTTTTTCTTCCATCATCAATCCTGCATACTGAACAATCATAAACAAAGCTTTATCGTATGGCATGCTTTCTATTTCAATACCGATCGGATTTTCTATATTGGCAGTTGATACAATTTTTTTACCTGTTGTACTTTCACTTACTTTACTTAACAATGCAATTGCTTCGTTAAATGGCAATGATTGTGAAAGAGTTACAAGTTCATCGGGATTATTATAATCTTTAAGCCGTCTTTCCCAGTACTTTTGCGGGATTATGCTTCCGATAAACAAAACAGTTAAGAGCAGTGAGTATATTAATGTTTTCATATTACTTCTCGCTTTATTTCTTTTTTAATTCTGATCGATCTAATTCAAGATCCATTTTTTCTATTATACCGCCCTTATTAAGAATAAAACTTACGCGGCTGTTTTGATAATCTATCTTTGTTAAATAGCCAAGATAAACCTGCTCACCTTCCCAGATAAGATAAGTATTGCCTTTGCTGTCAGCAATAAACGCGCCTTCCGGTATAAGAGCAAGGAGAGTTGCACCCTGTACATCAAGCAGTTCGTCAATGTTCGGCGGTATTTCATTTCTTATCAGCGGATAGAATGCATCGTATAATGTTGGCGCACCAAGATTATTTTCAACAAAGGTAGCAGGAGCAAAACGGTTATCACTTGAAAAATATGCTTTTGCTGTAAGTGTAAAGTTTACAAGATAAACAGGCAGCTCATCGGGATCTGTTTTTACCAGATTACCCAATGTTACATTTACAACCTTCTTTAGTTCCTTACTGTGTTCAATTCCATAAATTAGATTATAAACTTCATTGAAGTAACCGAACCCTGTAAGTTTATACTCGTGATAATAAAATTCCTTCTCCTGTTTTTGATCTAGAAATTCAATATTAACCTGAGCTTTATCAGAAAATCCATTAGTAATATTATTCACAAAGTTAAAGAACTTAATGGATGATAAATTCTGAGGAATATTAAATTCCCGGTTAGCAAGAATTGAATCAAGATGATTGGATTTTACCAATAGCTCCTGATAGCGTGTCAACAATTCCTGCGGGTCTAATGCTTTTGCCTGAAGTTCTTTCAGTTTCTCCTGTTTTTCTTTCAAATCTTTACCTTGTGCAAAATAAAGATATGCTCCTCCTGCAATAAGGATGATAAACAGCAGAGCAAGCAAAACTAAAGTGCTTCGTAATTTTTTATTCATTTTTTATTCTGATATGATGTAATATCAAATGTTAAATTATATTTATAAGCGTTCTTTTCTCTAAGCGCTTCATTCATCATACTATTAAGTCTCGATCCTTCAAGACTGTAAGCCATATCCGTAGGAGAATATTTTGATAACGAATATCCTTCTATCTTTATTGCATTAGTATTTTCTCTTACAATACTTGATATCCAGATATTTTGTTTACCACCGCAGAATGAAGCAACATCTTTAAGAACCTCTTTCCAGACACCTGTACCCGCAGCGGCAGAATCCAGAATTGCCTGTGTCTGACCGAAACTGCTTATCTTACCTTCAAGCTCATTAATTTTACTTAGTGTTTCCTGGTTCTGTCTGATGATCATCTGCTTCTGTTTTATCTCCTCATCAAGCCTTGATATTTCTTTACCATTCTGCAATGCCTTAAGTGTAAACAAAAAAGCTGCAATAAATAATAAAGGTAGGATAGCAAAGCTATGCCAGGAAAACTGGAAGAGTTTTTGTTCTTCAGAAATGTATTTGGGTAAAAGATTTATTCCCTTTGTTTCCTTTGCTGCTTCATCGAAAAATTCTGTGGCAACCGCAACAGGAACACTGTAAGAAGAAAATTTTGCTTTTGAATCTTCATCGATCTGTGAAATATCCAGATCATCAAACTCTAATCTGCTTACATTCGCTTCAGGGAATGTTCCATAAAACGAAAGGATCAGATTTTCAGAATCATCTTCACCGCAAACAATAATATTATCCAGTGATGTGATTCCGCCGTTTTCCATTTCAAGCAGAATTTTTGAGAAGTACACATCATATGTATGAAGATTGGTTGTGCCAATATCAAGTGTTGTTCCGATGTGTTTAAGTTTTCTGCCCTGAAGGAAAATAAGTTTGCTGTATTCTTTGCCGATATATACAACAAGACTCTGGTCATCAGGAAAGAATTTTTTCCTTTTGGCAACATAATACGCCAGCGCTGTATCGGCACTTTTTATCGTCGGTACTTTAAAAAATTTCTTTCCAAAATACCCGGCTAAATTGTCTGTAAGATTAACGCAGGCAACAGGACCATCTATAAAAGCAGATAACAAAGAGCCATCGGCAAGCTCTATGTAATCAACACTTTCTTTATCAACA
>DASVGS010000356.1:0-3606 GCA_036379435.1 Ignavibacteriaceae bacterium | reverse complement strand
CACGGCAATTGGGCTATGCCTGAATATGCCCTCCGTTTTTGTCTGAGCCATTCAGCAGTCAGCACTGTAATTCCTGGAATTAGAAATGTAAAGCAAGCAGAACTTAACTGTGCTGTTGGAGATGGTATCTGGATCGATAATAAAGAGCTTGATGAACTAAATAAATTCTACTGGAGAAAAGATTTCTGGCGCGAAGAAGCGGTACTGGAAGAAACAAAATCTTAACTTACACCAAATTCTGAAGGAAATATCATGATTAAAAAATTTTTAAATCTTGTACTTGTATTTATTGTAGCTGGTACTGTGATTTTTGCACAAACTGATAAACTGATGTACGATAAACTTGAACGGCCGTCAGAACTAACATATTACAATATGCCTGTTGGTCTCTGTGAGGATTATCCCGAAGAGACCACAACAATGGAAATCATCAGAAACGATTTTGAGTTCTTAAAAAAGCATAATATAAAGTTTATGAGGATATCATTTGGTTGGGATGCAATTGAATCGGCAGAAGGAACATATGATTGGTTGTTCTGGGATGATTTTGTAAGAATGGCTGTTGACGAATATGGTATTACATTGCTTCCGTACATCTGTTACGTTCCACTGTGGTCGTCCACGAATCCTGCTGACACAATGTTCTTCTGGAACTATCCTCCAAAGGATAATAAACCATGGGGTGACTTTATTAAAACTCTGGTTAACAGATATAAAGATAGGATCAAAACCTGGGAAGTTTGGAACGAACCAGATATCTGGATTTACTGGCAGGGAAACAGAGAACAATTTGTGGAATTTATGAAGACAGCATCGGACGCTGTTCGTGAAGCAGATCCAACTGCCAAAGTAGTTTTCCCGGGAATTGCATATGACCCTGAATTTATAAAAGATCTTTTTAAGAATTGGGGAATGAGCAAGTACTTCGATATCATCAACATGCATAACTATTATGAAACCTGGCATCGTCATCCGATTGAAGAGATTACAAACTATGTTAATGAAGTTTTTGATGTTGTTTGGAGATATGGCGATAATCAGCCGCTCTGGATGGCAGAAGTCGGATACAGTACTTTTAGGAAAGGTGCAAGAGTATCCGACTCTTTTAATGCATATTATGATTACGAACATTCACCTGAATATCAGGCAGTTCATCTTTTTAAAACTCTTGCTTTAGTAGCATCAACAGAAAAAATATCTGCAGTTGCATGGTATGAATTAAAAGATCTTCCCCCGAGCGAAAATGTAATTGGTGATAATGATAACAATCGTTATCTGGGTGTAGCTTATCCTGATTATAAGCCAAAGCCATCTGCAAGAGCACTACAGTTCTTTAATGAATTGTTTTCTAAAAAACACAGAAATGCTAATGATAAAATTAAGGTCGACAGAATTGTTGGATCCGAAACCATTGTAAATGCTTTCGAGAATGAAGATGGAAGCTTCATAGTTACGGCATGGATTCAAACCACTGTTCCTGGAAGAAACGGACAAGATAAATCAGGAATGGTGAAAGATACGAGAAAAGAAAATATCAACATTCAACTTCTTTCAAATCTAAATGGCAAAGTTACACTTTATGATGAGCTTGGAAATACGAAAGATTTTGGCTCTGCGGAGAAAAAAGGTGATTCATTACTGCTTAAAGACGTTAGTCTTGAAGGAGGAAAAATCGCAGTGTTTGAAGTTAAATAATTCAGTTAATTACAAGATTTTAGAAATGTCAGTCTGAGCCCTGCCTGCAGCAGGAAGGTTGTCGAAGATTGATAGATTCTTTTTGATCACGCTTCAATAAACTCAGTGTAACAAATTTAAATAGATGATATTTAAAACATGATTATAAAACCAGATAAAATAACTGAAGAAAATTTTTCATCATTCGGGAAAGTGGTTGTAGGTACTTCCGGCAATCCAACATCGCAGGCAGCAGATTACAAATTCTGGTCTGATATAATGAACTATAAAATAGAAGGCGAAACAGAAGTCGGAATTTGTACCGTTTACAAGCTGCCTTCAAATTCGATTTATGGAATGGAAAGACATCTCAACACGCCGGAAATCCTGATCCCAATTGATGCACCTTTCATTCTTCCGTTATTGAATGATGACAATAATCCTGGTGACGCAAAAGCTTTTATTGTTGATATCGGGCAGGCAATTGCCATAAATGAAAAAGTATGGCATGGAGCCTGCATTCCTTTTGGAAAAAATGAATGTTCTTACTTTGTAATTTTTAAAAGAGGAACACCGCACAACGATGTTGAAAAAACTGATTTACCTGAAATTAAAATCTTATCCTGAAGAAAAATATAAACTGAGTTTTAATGAATGATAACAAAATAAAATCCGATAAAACTTTTTTACATCTTGGAGACAATCCGCTTGATGTGGAAAGCTTTTTTTATTTACCAAACAGCACAAACGTTTGTTCTCATGGAAAGCAGAGTTTAATACTTAGAATTCCTGATAGAGTAAGCGAACCGTTTCTATTAACTGAAGTAAAAAATATTAATCAAAAAGAAAATTCTGTTTCTTTTCATCTTGAAGATGTTACCTCTGAATTTAGAGCTAATATAAAAATTACCTCCTGCGAAGATGGAATAAAATTCAATTGTAAAGTTGAAGGTAATAAACCAATCTGGCTGATCGAATGGAAACTTTCTGGATTAAAACTAAATGAGGTTTTAGTTCCGGCACTTGGTGGACAGTCTATAAAAAGGAATGCACCACTTGGGACTTTTCTTTCGTACAAATATCCATTTTGGTGGAATGCTCAGTTTGTTCTGGGTTCAATCGATGATGCTGGAATTATCATTAGATCTAAAGATGAAAAACCTGATTTGAAGCTCCTTAGAGTTTTAAAGGAACAGGATTCATTCGAAGTTACTTATGGATTTGAAGTACCTGCACCATTGGATAAAAAATCTTTTGAAGTTGAATGGTATCTTGACTTTTATGATGGCAATTGGAAAAACGGAGTTGATGTCCACAGAAATTGGCTTGAGAATGCATTCCAGTTAAAGCCTTATAAACAACACTCAAACTTTCCTGATTGGACTGATAGAATTAATTTCGTTCTTGAGATATGGGGAGCCCGAAGAGATAGAATTAATCCTGCCCACTCATTTGATGAAATGCGAATAAGGATAAACGAGTTTGCAAAACTTCATGATCCTCAAAAAACACTTTTATATTTAGCCGGATTTGCAGAACACGGGATTGATTCAAATGCTCCGGATTATAATCCCAGTCCGCAATGCGGTGGAGGAGAAAAGTTCAAATTACTTGTTGATGAAGCTCATAGACTTGGCTACAAAGTGATGATTCACACTAATGTGCTTGCAATGACATTTCATCACAGACTTTATCCTGAATTTAAAAAGTTTCAGGTTGTCGATTGTTTTGGTCGTGAGCAAACTTGGGGACTCGATATGGATGGTGATTGGCTTGCCGAACCTTACTTTGCTTACATTAATCCGGCAAACACTGAGTGGGGTGACTTGATGGAAAAAACACTTGGTGACCTAATCATAAAATTTAATCTTGATGCCGTTTTTCTTGATCAGACTTTACTCGCTTTTAATGTAAGTAACGGGAAAAATTTTC
>DASVGS010000355.1:0-11786 GCA_036379435.1 Ignavibacteriaceae bacterium | reverse complement strand
GGAAAAGTAGTTATTTATTGGGATGGTGAGAAAACCGAAAATGACAGAGATTTTATAACTAAGAAAAAAGATTTTCAAGGCTACAAAATTTACAGAGCAACAGATGCTAACTTCCAGGACTCAAGAACAATCACAAATGGTATTGGAGTTCTTTCATTTGATAGGCCTATTGCTCAATATGATCTTGTAGATACAATACAGGGATTTTTCTATCCTTCACAAAGATTGTTAAATCAGGTTGGAGGTACAACATTTTATCTTGGTAATAATACCGGTTTGATTAACAAATTTGTTGATTCAACTGTGGTCTTAGGACAAACTTATTACTATGCAGTTTGTGCTTATGATGAAGGCGATGCATCGCAGGATATTTTCCCATCAGAAAATTCTAAATTTTTAAGAAGAGATAATACAGGATTAATAATTACAGATAACAACACCGGATACATTACTCCTGGAGTAAGACCTGCAGGTTATGTTCCGGCAAGCATAGTAGATATTAAACCTTCGCAGCCTTTTATTGGTACAGGTTCTTATAGGGTTGAGGTTGTGGATGATGAAGCAATAAAGAATAATTTTAATTATAAAGTTGCGTTTCAGGATTCAGGTGCTGAGGGATATACAAAAAATTGGTCACTAATTGATTTAATTTCACCTGACACAGTTTATGTTCCATCAGTAAATAAAGAATATATCGTTGCACCTCTGGAAACAATAGAAATTCCATCAGGTAATGATACCATCTTTGTTAATAGTTTACCTTATGCTTTAACAGGTAATACATATACAGCTCCTTATGATAGTTTAGTAGCAAGATCAACCCTGTTCAATGGTAATACACCAATAAGACATGGCTTCAGGCTTCAACTATTTAATAGTAATATAATTAAGCTTGATACAGCAAAATCCGGATTTGAAGGGATTAATGGACCAGAGCCGACGTTAACATTTAATATCCTAAAGAGCACCCAGTATCCACAAAATAACGGTTTAACTTTACCAAATGATTATGTGATAGAGTTTTCAGAAGGGATAGTTGATACATCAATTGAGTTTAGATTATATCCACCAAACAACCCTGCAAATTTTTTCCCGGCTGTACCGGTTAATTTCAGAGTTAAAAATTTAACTCAAAACAGATATATCGACTTTTTCTATAGAAAATCAGGCAGTGTTTCAACAACTTACTCAATTTATTTTAGAGATATTTCTGATACCACTGTACGCAATACCTGGAAAACAGATATATATTATGTTGGTGCAAATGTACCACTGCCAACATCCGGAGTACTTAATTTATTCACTACCAAACCATTCAGTCGAAATGATTATTTAACATTTTCTACTTCTGGTGCTGTTATAAATAAAGAACTTGCTTCAAGCGAACTGGATAGAATTAAAGTAGTGCCAAATCCTTATGTAGTTACTCACGAGGCAGAGGCAAGATTATTAAGCACCCAAACCAGCGGTCGTGGTGAAAGAGAAATAAGATTTACATATATACCACCAGGAACTAAGATATCGATATTTACTGTGCGAGGTGAATTAATCAAAACATTATATCACGATGATCTTTACGTTGGTGATGTTTACTGGAATTTAAGAACAGAAGAGAATCTTGATGTTGCATATGGTGTTTATGTCTTTGTTGCTGAAGTTCCGGAGATAGGTTCCAAAATTGGCAAGTTTGCCCTTATAAAATAATGGAGACAAAATGAAAAAGTTTATTTTAATCTTTAGTTTAATTTTTGCAATAAGCTTGTCAGCTCAAACCAAAGTTGGTTCAACTGCTGCTCCATTTCTTAATATCGGGATAGGGCCACGGGCTGCTGCAATGGGTGGAGCTTTTGTTGCAACTGCAAATGATGTGACTTCACTTTATTGGAATCCTGCTGGAGCTTCAAGGCTTGGATCTAATGAAGCGATGTTTACTCATGTATCCTGGTTTGCAGATATTAATTATAATTGGGCAGGCTCAATGCTTAGTCTTGGTGATATGGGTATTGTTGGATTAAGTATTGGTTACCTTGATTATGGAAGTCTTGAGGTTACAACATTAGCAGAACCCGATGGAACCGGCGAGTTTTTTACACCATCTGATATGGTATTTTCATTAACCTATGCATATAATCTTACCGATAGATTTTCTATTGGTGCCAATGTTAAATATGTAAACCAAAAAATATGGAATACATCTGCAAACGGACTTGCAATCGATCTTGGTGTTTTATTCCTGTCAGATATTTATGGATTAAGAATCGGTGCAGCGATTACAAATTTTGGTACAGATATGCAGCTTGATGGTAAAGATTTATTTGTTCAATATGATATCAACGGGCAGATTTATGGTAACAATGATCAGATACTTGCAAAATTAAATACCGATAGTTATCCGTTGCCATTAACATTTAAAGTTGGCGTTGCTATGGATGTAATCGATATTGAAAATCATAAACTAACATTAGCCGCAGATGCATATCATCCGAATGATAATTCTGAATCTTTAAACCTGGGAATGGAATATACAATATTTGATATCGTTTCATTAAGAGGCGGTTACAAATCGCTATATCTTGATAATTCCCAAGAAGGTCTTACACTTGGAGTTGGATTTAAATATGATTTGACCCCAACGCTTGGGTTAGTATTTGATTATGCATATCAGGATTTTGGAATTTTGGATTACACACAGCAATTTGCATTTGGTATTAAATTTTAACTTTCTAAATAAATTGTTTTTAAATATTTTTAAAATGTTCACTAAATAAAAGGAGATCTAAAGATGAACAAATTGTTAGGATTAATAACCTTTATCCTGCTTGTTAACTTTACCTTTGCTCAGACGGTTGAGTTTCAAGTTGATATGGGTGTTGCAGCTTCAAAAGGACAGTTTACCGTTGGTGATGAAGTTAAAATCGCCGGTAATTTCAATAGCTGGAATAATGGAGCAGATGTTATGACTGATCTTGATGGAGATACAGTTTATACAATCACCAAAACATTTAACGTTGGTGATACACTTTATTTTAAATATATAAAACGTGCTGATAATTGGGAAAACGATCCAAACAGAGAATACATTGTACCTGCAGGCAACAGTACATACTTTGCTTACTGGAATAATGATGAGCAATATGCTGTTCCTGATACAATCGACGTAACCTTCTCTTGTAATATGGAATTTGAAATTGTATCCAATCGTTTTAATCCCGCTACAGATACTTTATCTGTAAGAGGAAGCTTTAATAGCTGGGGTGCATCAGATCTACTTGCTCAAAGCTTAACGGATCCAAACGTTTATGAAGGCACATACAGAATTTATACTTATGAAGGTGAAACCTTCAATTATAAATATGCATACTTTGGACCAAACGGCACCACATGGGAAAATGATCCAAATAAAACTTATACAATTACTGCAGATGATATGACATTTGGCGCAGCATTTATTCCCAGAACTTTTAATGATGCTACACTTTCAACCGTAACTAACTTTCCGGTTACAATTAAATTTACAGTAAATATGGCTGGAGCAGTTTCAGCAATTAATTTACTTCCTTTCCCATCCATCGATGATGTTAGATTGTGCGGTGCTAACGCTCCATTACAATGGCCCGCTGGCGGATGGCCGAATGCAGACAGCATAAGAACCATTAAATTGTATGATAATGGTACTAATGGTGATGTTACGGCAGGAGATAATATCTGGTCACGCGATGTAACGTTCCCGCAATATTCACCATTGAGAATTCAGTATAAATATGGTGCAAATTGGGGATTGGCCTCAAATGGCGGCGGTAATGATAATGAAAACGGTGTAGGTGCAGATCACTTTATTGATCTTACAACTGATTTAGTAAGCGCTACAGTTGAAAACGTTTTTGGTACAATGGGTACTCATCCATTGGTTAATGTAGTTACAGATGTTAGAGATTTACAGTCAGGTATACCTGCTACATATGAATTATCACAAAACTATCCGAATCCATTCAACCCATCTACTCAGATTCGTTTTGCGATTCCGGAAGCTGGCATCGTTAACATTAGAGTATTTAATACTTTAGGCCAGGAAGTAGCTACACTTGTAAGTGATTACAGAAATGCCGGAAGTTATGAAGTTGATTTTAACGCTTCAAATCTTTCAAGCGGTATTTATTTCTATACAATTACTGCAAACAACTTTACTCAAACCAACAAGATGATGTTGTTGAAGTAATTAGTTTTTATTTCTGAGCAAAAAGCCGATCGTTTGATCGGCTTTTTTTTTTGACATAACCATAGACTGAATAGTTTTTATTGTTTAGATCTTAAAATTTGAAGCAGCTGTGATTTGATTGCACTTGCACCGGGATAATTAGGATTTAATGATAAACAACTTTCTATTGTGGTAAGAGCTTCTGTAAACATTTTTTTCTTTGAATAAGCTCCAGATAAATTATAATATACTTGTGGATCTCTGGCACCATACTGAAGACTCTCATTCAGAAATTTAATTGCTGAATCAATATTCTCTTTTGATAAATCAATTATGCCAATCCATTTAGCATAAAAAGCACCGGGAAACCTTTTTTGACCCTTTAACAAAAATGGATAAGCATCGTCGAACATTTTAACAGCCAGTAATTGTTCCGAGGCGTACTTGTAATAATCACTTACAAATGGGTATTGGGTAATTAGAATAGTTAGTTCACGGATAAATTCATCGTAATTTTTATTTCTTAAATAATATTCCGCTGCTTCTCTGTGGGCCCGCTCCCACGAATACCTGTTGTCAATAACTTTAACTGCCAAACTATCTATTAATGTTTGTTGATTAAAAAGTTTAAGCATATAAGTCACAGATTTTGGTTCACTGAACGGCCAATCATTTTTTAGAACTAGTATTCGGAATTTTGAAATAGTGGAATCCAATCTTGAAATATACGTTTGAGCATTTGCTAAACTATCAAGTTTATATGGATCCATTAATTGCTTCTCAGCTTTAGGCAAGAAATTATTTTTTACCATTTCATCAAAAAAAGATTTGCCAATTAGTTTATATCCATCAAAAGTTGGATGCAGGTGATCGGTCATTAAATTATTTCCGGTAATGCCTTTAGGGCTAACAGAATTAAAGATTGAATCAATCTTTACTATTGGATAGTTAAACTTTTTACTAAAATCTATAATTATTTCATTTATTTTTTCTGATGCTCTGAATCTTAATCCATCAAGATCTTTAGCATACCGGAAAAGTCGTAATGCTTCAGTTGTATCCTCCAACTTTGATTCAGCAAGTTTAAATATTTTATCAGCTCTTGGAATTTTGTTATTATCCAATGAAACAAACGGAGGTTGATCTTTTAAATTACAAGCTAAAGTAGAGATTATTACCGGGATATTATTTTCTTTGCACTCAGTCAGAATATCAGTAAAATTTCCCCTAAACTGCTCAATACCCAAATTATATACGTCAGAATTAAAAGCAATTGTTTGATCTTTAACCATCCTCGACATCAGCGTTCCGCTTTTTTTAAGCGCGCCATCCGTGCCCTCACCTGTGATAATGTTCTGAGTCCATTTTAAAATATCTCTTAGAAATACAAAGGTTTTAAATTTTTCAAGAGATAAAAGAAAGTTGACGATCTTTCGGGATTGACCGATAGACTCCATAGAGCCAACACCAAAAGCACCATAGTATTCATTATGTCCCGCATAAAATAAAATCAAATCAGGTTTTTGCTCAATAACATCCGGAAGAAGATCACGAATTGTGTAAGAATTTGTTGCAGTTAAAGAAACATTTATAACTTCAATATCTTGCTGCGGATAAAGTATTTGAAGTTTCTTTTTTATGTAAAGACCAAAGTCACCATTTGGCGTAAAAGGATAACCGGCAGCACTGCTTGCACCCATAATAAAAACACGAAAAGTATTTTCATTTTTAACTTTGCTAAAACTATTCTGATTCGAATACGGGATTCCTGCAGTAGAATGGAAATAACGATATCCAACATCAGGATTTAGCACTAATTGTCCGGGTGCAATCTCAACCCATTCAGTAGTATCGATACCGTAATTTGATACTCTTAAAACCAATTCTAATAGAATAAAGAAGATTATTGGAATGATTAAAAGCACCAGATTAAACCAAAAGGGATGCTTGCTTTTTTTATCCCCAAATGATGCTTCATCTTTTACCGTCGCATTTTTTCTGCTTGATTTTGGTTTTGCCTGCTTATCCTTTGCCAAATTTTCTCCTGTATAGTGCTTATTTTAGATCACCATAATAATAAAATTATTTACTTTTTATTTTTATGGCATAACGTATATTTTGATTTGCAGAAAATTAATGAATTATATTGAAGAATGAGAATAATTGTTTTATATACATTAACCGCCATTGCGTTTTCTATACAAATTTTTTCACAGAGTGATCAGATAATTTTAGCCAAAATCCGCACCGAAATTATTACTAAAGATGAATTTCAATCAAGGTATGAGTTAACTCCGCAATTATTTAGAGAAAACAAGAAGATAAAGAATGAATTAAAAGAAGAGTTTCTTTATTCTCTGATTGCAGAAAAACTTTTATCTCTTTACGGAGATGAAATAAAAATTGATACCACGGATATCGTTAAAAAAAATCTAAAAATATTTGAGGAAATGTTTGTTCGCGATGCTTTGTACAAGAAAGAAGTAGAGCAAAAAGCTATGGCAAAAGCTGACTCACTGCTTAACTTTTACCTGGCAAATGCAAATAATGTAAGATTGATATACATTAAAGCTGATAATGAAAGTGAAATAAATAATATTTATAATCTTTTAAAAAAGGGAGTCCCTTTTGACAGCCTATATACCGAGTTAAATTCTAGCGGGGACGATACACTTACTATATCGGTTGGTCAGTTAGCGGAAAATATAGAAGATAAAATATTTCTCCTGCCTGATGATGCTTTTACCACACCCATTGAAATGAATGGAAGTTGGTACATTTTTAAAATTTTAAAAAGATATAATCCAATTATCGCAAAATCTCTTGGGTGGGAAAATGATTTTAAAAAATCACAAAAACTTGCAAAGGAAAGAGCCGAACGTGAGTATTACAAAAAATACATGCAAAAATTTTTTAAGGATAAACAAGTAAAAATTAATGGCAGAATGCTAAAAAGTTTTTCAATTCATTTATTTTCAATTTTAAAAGACAGGGTTGTTGATAATCAGAAGACTGAAAAACTTTACTTAATGTCAGCAGATATTCCGACGGTTGAATATCAGTTAGGTAAAGATACGCTTGCATTACCTTTTGTTGAAATGGACAATACCATACTTAACGCTGAGGATTTTTTAAATTATTTAAGATTTGAAAATTTCAGTGTTGACTCTCTTAACTATCAAACTATTTTAAGAACACTTAGCAGCAAAACAAAGGATTTTATAGAATATAAATTACTTTCAGAAGAAGGCTACCGGCAGGGACTAAATAATGACAGCAGCGTAAAACAGCAGGTAAAAATGTGGAAACAAAATTATTTTATGCAGCTAATTACAACCAAATTTATTGATTCATCTAAAGTTTCTGATCAGGAAATAATTGCTTTTTATAATGAACAAAAAAATGGAAAGCTAAAAAACAAACAAGTTAATATCCTGCAATTTTATTCCGATAGTTTGGAAACGGTTGAAAAATTTTTAAATGAAATTGAAAACGGGGAAAACTTTGATGATCTTCTTCAAAAATATTCTTCATCTATATTCTCAAATGCAAGTAATGGAGAATCAGGTTTTTTCTCTGTTAATTCAAACGGTGATATAGGAAAAAAAGCTGCATCCATGAAAATTGGTGATATTTATGGACCAATGCCTGTATCAAATGGTTACCTGATTTTTAAACTCATTGGCATTAAAGAAGATTCAAGTTTTTTAAGTAAAGATTTTGCAGAAATAAAAAATGATTTATCTAAAGAGTTGGGTTATCTAAAACAGACAAAATCGATTAGCAGATTTATTGGAGATTTAGCTAATAAATACGGGCTTCAGGTGAATTCTGAATTGTTAAAAAATATCGCGGTTACTTCGCACCAGTCAATCATATATAGATATCTTGGCTTTGGTGGTAGAATACTTGCGGTTCCGCTTGTTAATATTAATATGGAATGGGTGCCGGAGTGGCAGAAAAGATTACAAAATATTCAATAATGATTTTTTAGATTAACTATGTATATACTCGGCATTTCAGCGTTTTATCACGATAGTGCAGCCTGTCTCGTTAAGGACGGTGAAATACTTTCCGCTGCACAGGAAGAGCGGTTTACAAGAAAGAAACATGATCATAACTTTCCACAAAAAGCGATCGAGTTTTGCCTTAAAGATGCAGGTATAACTGCAAATCAAATTGATCTTGTTGCCTTTTATGACAAACCCTTTTTAAAGTTTGAACGTTTACTCGAAACTTATCTTGCGTACGCCCCGGTCGGAATTAAATCTTTCATCAAGGCAATGCCGCTGTGGATAAAAGAAAAGCTTTGGATGAAAGAAATGATAAAAGATAAACTCGGGTATTCCGGTAAAGTAATTTTTCCTGAACATCATGAGTCTCATGCTGCGTCGGCATTTTATCCTTCACCTTATAACAATGCAGCTATACTTACAATGGATGGAGTTGGAGAATGGACGACGACAAGTTATGGTATAGGTGATGGAAATGATATTCAACTGCTGGCAGATATAAAATTTCCGCACTCTCTTGGATTGCTATATTCAGCACTTACATATTACACAGGATTTAAAGTAAACTCAGGTGAGTATAAAGTAATGGGATTAGCACCATATGGTGAACCCAAATTCAAACAACTTATATATGATCATTTGATTGATGCAAAAGATGATGGTTCATTCCGGATGAATATGGAGTATTTTAATTACTGCCAGGGTCTTACAATGACAAACGAAAAGTTCAATAAGCTTTTCGGTGGTCCGCCCAGAAAACCAGAGACAAATCTTACACAAAAAGAAATGGATATTGCAAGATCTTTGCAGGAGGTAACAGAAGAGATTGTACTTAAACTTGGTAATCACGTTTATGAAGAAACAGGATTAAAAAATCTTTGTCTGGCAGGTGGTGTTGCTTTAAACTGTGTTGCTAATGGAAGATTATTGCGTGAAGGTCCTTTTGAAAATATCTGGATACAACCTGCTGCAGGTGATGCGGGTGGTGCGTTAGGTGCCGCTTTAATTGGATGGTATAAATATCATAACAAACCAAGAACAGTGGATGATAAAACAGATTCACAAAAAGGTTCTTACCTTGGTCCCCGGTTTACAGAAGAAGAAATAAAATCATTTATTCAGTCGTTTAATCTATCTGCAAAAAGATATGATGATGAACAGCTAATTGAAAATGTTGCAGATCTGATTAACTCAGAAAAAGTAATCGGCTGGTTTGATGGTAAGATGGAATTTGGACCCCGTGCATTAGGTTCCAGAACAATTATAGGTGATGCACGTTCACCAAAGATGCAGGCAACAATGAATATAAAAATAAAATTCAGAGAAGGATTTCGTCCATTTGCACCTTCTGTATTGGTCGAAAAGGTTAGTGATTATTTTGAAATGAAAAACGAAAGCCCATACATGCTCTTAACCGCTGACGTAAAAAAAGAGCGAAGAATTCCAATGAAGGATGAAGATTTAAAGAAGTGGGGTATTGATAAACTGAATGTTGTTCGTTCAGATATTCCAGCAATTACGCATGTGGATTATTCAGCCAGACTACAGACTGTGCATAAAGAAACAAATTATCGTTATCATAAATTGATATCAAAGTTTGAACAAAAAACAGGCTGTGCGGTTATCATAAATACATCGTTTAATGTAAGAGGCGAACCAATTGTCTGTACTCCTATAGATGCCTACAAATGTTTTATGAGAACTGATATGGATTATCTTGTGCTAGGAAATTATATTTTAAGTAAAGCAGATCAAAACCCTTTGGAAAATGACAGTGACTGGAAAAAAGAATTTGTACTGGATTAAACAATGTTAAAAGATGAACTAAAACATATTGATTACTCAGATGATGCAGTAAAGAAAACCGGTTTGACAGTTGGTGTTGTACTCGTACTTATTTCTTTGCTTCTCTGGTATTTAGGTAAAACATCATTTGTTTATTATTCAATCGTAGGTGGATTATTTAATATAATGGCATTTATTGCAATCCCTGTTTTGCGTCCATTTCATAGGCTCTGGATGATGCTTGCTTTGGCAATGGGATTTGTAATGTCCCGGATTATTTTAACTTTATTATTCTATCTTATTTTGTCTCCAATTGCATTGATTGCAAAAATTGTAGGTAAAAAATTTATGCCATTAAAATTTGATAAAACAATTCCAACATATTGGGAAAAGAGAGAGAATTCTGTAAAACAAAAAATTGATTATGAAAGACAATTTTAGTGCAATGTCATTTCGAACCCGACTTTAGTCGGTGAGAAATCTTGAAGATTCCTCACGTTAATTCGGAATGATGTGTAAATTATAAAAGTAATAATTTTGGGAATATTATGAGCAAATTATCAATACTATCAGAGCTTTGGGAATTTCTTAAGGTAAGAAAAAAATGGTGGCTTCTGCCAATCATTATATTTTTAGTTTTGCTTGGCGGACTGATCATTCTGACCCAGGGTTCAGCACTGGCTCCGTTTATTTATGCAATATTTTGATTGCCAATAGTTTTGTCATTCCCACGAAGGGGAGAATCTATTTTTATTTCAAATTATATAGATTCCCGTTTTCACGGGAATGACATTTTATAGAGTTAATTGAATGACTAAAAAGAAAACTAAAATAATTGTAGAAAAGAAAAAGAAGCGTATTCCCGTTCCTCAAAAACCACCAAGGGTGGAGAAAAATCCTAAAGCCTACGACAGAGATGAGGAAAAGAAAAAAATAAAGAAGAAAATTCAGGAAGACTTAAACTAAAATGGTTAAGACTTCTGTTATCGCGGCTTTCTATAATAACATCAATTACCTAAAACTTGTTCTTGCCGGCTTTGAAAGACAAACTGAAAAAGATTTTGAAATAATTATAGCTGATGATGGATCCAAAGAAGATGTTGTTAAAGAGATTGAATCCATTGCTTCAAATTATTCCTTCCGTATAAAACATGTATGGCATCCGGATAAAGGATTCAGGAAAAATAAAATTCTTAACCAGGCAATTCTTGCATCAGATGCAGATTATCTGATATTTATTGATTCAGATTGCATACCCCATTCGGAATTTGTTAAGCAACATCTTAACGATCGCTGTACAAATACAGTTTATACAGGCAGAAGAGTAAACCTTTCACAAAAAATAACCAGATTATTAACTGAAAATAATATCAGAGAAGGATTTCTCGAATCGAATAATTTATTACTGCTTGAAGATGCATTATTTGGTAAATCCAATTATGTTGAAAAAGGTTTTTATTTTGAGAATAACTTTTTAAGAAAACTGTTTAATAAAAAAGCACGCGGACTTCTAGGTTGTAACTTTTCTCTTTACAAAAAAGATATGCTTGCAATAAACGGTTTTGATGAACGCTATGAAGCTCCAGCGATTGGGGAAGATTCCGATGTTCAGTTCCGGCTTGAATTAAACGGGATAAAAGTCAAATCATTAAATCATATTGCTGTTCAATATCATCTCTATCATAAACTTCAGGAAAGATTACAGAAAAATCTTGATCTTTTCGAAAAAGTCAAAAAATCTAAAATCGCCTATACACCGTTTGGCCTTAAATAATAATATTTTTATATACTCT
>DASVGS010000354.1:0-4525 GCA_036379435.1 Ignavibacteriaceae bacterium | reverse complement strand
GCGTAAGATGCAAATGAGGCGAAGATTCTTTTCACAAATCTTACAATATCATTTTCCGATGCAGAGAGTTTTGCTTTACCTGATTCAATTTTTGAAAGTTCAAGTAATTGATTTATAAGCTGAAGCAAACGAACGGCATTTCTTTTCATTACTCCGTAATCTTCAATATCACTTTTATCAGAAGTCTTCCCCTCAAACTTTTGAAGAAGTCCCAGTATAAGTGTTAAAGGAGTCCTGAATTCGTGAGAGATGTTTGCGAAGAAGTGTGATTTCAACTGATCAACTTCCTGCAGCTTCTTTGATTCAAAATCTTTAAGTTGAAGTTCGTTCCTGAGTTTTACCCGTTTCATTTCATATTGCCGGAATGAATATAAAATTGAAACAATAAAGATTGTGTAAAGAATATATGCCCACCATGTTTGCCACCACGGAGGAAGCAAAATTACTTTTATAGAAACACCAGCTTCATTCCAAACTCCATCACTATTAGCAGCTTTTACATGAAAAGTATAATCGCCTGGATCTAAATTTGTAAAAGTTGCAAACCTTTGATTACCAGAAGGAATCCACTCGGTATTTAAACCTTCAAGTTTGTATGCATATTTTGTTTTATCCGGATTGTTAAAATCCAAAGACGCAAACTCAATAGTAATAAAGTTTTGATCGTGTGATAATCTAATCTCTTTAGCATATAGTATGTTAGTTTTTAGTGGTGAATCCTCACCGGGCAGTACAGATTTGTTATAAATTTTAAAATCTGTGAAAATAACATTTGGTTTCTTTGTATTCGAATTAAGGTTTTCAGGATTAAAAATATTTACACCGTTAACTCCACCAATAAAGATGTGATTATTTAGCTTACTTTTAAAACCGGCTCCGTTTAGGAATTCATTACTTTGCAGCCCATCATTAATATCATAATTTTTAAAGGAAATTGAATACTCATTAAAAACACTTAAACCCTTATCAGTAGTAATCCATAAATTTCCACTTAAATCTTCAGTTATATAATTTATGATATTACTTGGCAATCCATCTTTAACAGAAAAATATTCAAAGGTATTACTCCCCTGAATTAATCTATTTAATCCTCCTCCAAAAGTCCCAATCCATAAGTTTGATTTTTTATCGCTGTACAAACAAATTATTCTATTACTGCTAATTGATTTTTTATCCGTTACCTTGTGAATGAAATGCTCAAACTCCCCTGTTCCCGGATCAAATCTATTTAAACCTCCAACCGAAGTTCCAACCCAGATAATCCCATTCTTATCTTCACAAATAGCAGTTGATTCATCAGATGAAATTGATTTAGTATTTTTTGAATTGTGTCTATAATGCGTAAAGGAATTGTCATCAGGATTATATTTGTTAAGACCTCCGGCACCTGTTCCTATCCAGATTGTACCATCTGATGATTCAAAAATACAATGTATGAAATCACTGGCAATCGATTTAATATTTTTTTTATCATTGGTAATTCTTTTAACTTTATTTACAGCCGGATCAATTATAAAAATTCCTTTTCCGAAAGTCCCTACCCAAATGTTTCCTGTTTTGTCTTCATAAAAAGTTCTTATTTCAATTGGACTAAAATATTCTTTAAGATTTTTATCAGCATTTAAATATCTTAAAGCCGCATTTTCAGAAAGTGGATTATTAATCTTAACAATATCACCTAACAGTGTACCAACCCAAAGATTTCCTTTTCGATCTTCATATACGGAACTAACTCCCGATTTCTGATTCCCAAATGCATTAGAAATGTTCATTGTTTGAAACCTTTCTGAAGATCGGTTAAATTTATTAAGCCCAGATGATGACGTACCGATCCACAAAACCTGGTTTTTGTCCTCATGAACTGAGACTATATAATTCTCATTTATGCTTCCATTTTTATTACTGCTTCTATAAAAATTTATTTTGCCGGTATCAGTTTTGTATCGAATAAGTCCTGATCCATACGTACCAGCCCAAATAGTATTATCGCTGCCGGAAGTAATACATCTGACAGAGTACTGTAAATGTTCACCCGGAGTATTCAAATCATTTTGATTTAGTAAAAGTTTATTAATTATAATTTTCTCTTTTTTAATTTCATCAAGATTTGTGTAGTACAATCCAGAATATGATCCTATCCAAAGAGTATTATTAATAAAACATAAACTCATTATCCCGTTTAAAGAAATGTCTTCAGGCTTTTCCGGAAATAACTTATAATTAAAAAATTTTTTTTGTTTAAGATCATATCTGTCCAGTCCACCTCGTCCACCAATCCAAATATTTTTATTATTATCTTCAACCATTGAGAGGATGAAGTTATGGCTTATAGATTTTTTTTCGGGGGGATTATATGTAAAGTTGATAAATGTTTCTGTTAAAGGATTAAATAGACTTAAACCATTTTTAGTTCCAATCCATAAACTGCCTTCGGAATCTTTAAGAATTGACCAAACATAATTATCAACAAGTGAATTTGTGGAATCGGCTTTGTGCTGATAATGAATAAATTTGCCGGTACCCAAATCTAATTTACTAAGGCCAGATCGCGTTCCAATCCAAAAAATACCTGGCTCGGTTTCACAAACCACATTTACAGCATAATCTAATAAACTGTTTTCATTCGCCGGTTCATGTCTGAATATTTTGAATGTATAGCCATCGTACAAGTTTAAGCCATCCTGTGTCCCAATCCACAATAATCCATTACTGTCCTCGTAAACACATAGCACCTGGTTTTGTGATAATCCATTATCGATACTTAAAGTCGAGACACGAAAATCCTGTACCTGAGTATAACCGGAATTTGCACACAAGAAAGAAGCGATAAGAATTAATAAAATATTTAAATGAAGCCATCTCTTCATTTGCGAACCAGATTTTATTTGATTGGATTAGTTGTCGGAAGATAAGACTTCATCAGAAAAAGACAAAATTTTTTTTAAATAAAGTAGTTTTAGTACAAGTTATTTTAAGATAAATAATGAAATACAAAATCAGATTTACTTAATATTACTCACGGTATTCAGTTAATTTTTAGTAATTTTGAATCATTAAATTTTATGATTTTGGAGTTCTAATGCCTCAAGAAATAAAACTAGATGAAAAACCTGATCTGAAAAAAGATTTTTCTGTTCCCTCTTTTGAAGAATGGAAAAAGCAGGTAGAAAAAGATCTTAAAGGGGATCTCATCGAAAAAAAACTCATCACAAAAACGTACGAAGATATTAACCTTAATCCCATTTATACATCAGAAGATGTTAAATATCTAAATCAGATTACTAATTTACCCGGCTTCGAACATTATCTGCGTGGTAGTTCTGCATCCGGATTTAACGGACGAGATTGGGAAATAGCGCAAGAGTATAATCAGGCAATGCCTGAAGATTTGAATGAAGCTTTACGATTCGATCTTAAACGCGGATTGAATTCAATTAATATTGTTCTTGATAATCCAACTCAACTTGGTCTCGATGCAGATCAATCAAAATCCGGCGAAGTTGGTAAATATGGTTTATCAATTTCCGGTGTTAGAAAAATGCAGATTCTTTTTAAGGATATCGATCTTACAGCACAACCGATCAATATTAATGGAGGATTCTCAGCACTTCCGGTTACTTTACTGTTCAAAGCATATGCTGATGAAACAAGAATAAGCTTAATGAATATTAAAGGTTCTATCACTTCTGATCCGTACGATTATCTTCTAACCAAAGGTGAACTACCAATTTCATTAAAACAGATTTTTGATGAGATGAAATTATCAACCGAGTTAATGATAAAATCAAATTCGGCAATAAAAACTATTTGCATAAATGGGTTTGGATTTAATAATTCTGGTGCTAGTGCTGTGCATGAATTAGCTTTTACTCTTGCAACAGCTGTTGAATATATGAATGAAATGATTTCGCGTGGATTAAAAACTGATGATGTTGCAAAGAGAATTAAATTCTCTTTTGGTGTCGGCTCATTTTATTTTATGGAAGTTGCAAAATTACGTGCCGCTAGAATGTTGTGGAGTAAAATTCTGGAATCATTCGGAGCTAACGAAGAAAACAGAAAAATGTTCATTCATTGCAAAGCAACTGAATTCAATCAAACTTATTTTGATCCCTATGTAAATATGCTGCGCACAACTACGGAAGCATTTTCTGCAATTGTCGGCGGAGCTGATTCAATCCACACCAATCCTTTTGATGAATCATTTAATCCATCTGATAATTTTTCAAGAAGAATTGCACGTAATACTCAAATCATTCTAAAAGAAGAATCTCATCTCGATCAGGTTATTGATCCTGCTGGCGGCTCTTACTTTGTTGAAAAGCTTACTGATGAAATTGCTAATGCTGCCTGGAAATTATTTCAGACAACTGAAGAAAAAGGCGGAATGTTAAAAGCAATTCAATCAGGATTTGTGCAGGAGGAAATAAGCAAAGTTGCAGAAGCAAAGAAAAATGATTTTGCAAAACGTAAAACCGTTCTTGTTGGTACAAATTTGTATGCAAATCCTAAAGAAGAACTGGCT
>DASVGS010000353.1:0-7282 GCA_036379435.1 Ignavibacteriaceae bacterium | reverse complement strand
CCATCAAAAGAAGGATTGAGCATTGAACTTGAACTAAGTTTAATTTTTCGTTTAAGTATGGATAAGGTAAATGAAATTTATAAAACCGCCGGTGATTACGAAGAATATCTTCAAAAAATTGTTACTCCTAATTTTCGTTCTGTTGTTCGTGGTGTAACCACAAAGTACGAAGCCAAAGCACTTTATACTGCTGAGCGTGAAAAACTTGAAAGCGAAATAAAATCAAAACTATCCGCAGTACCTGAAATGAAGGAGGCAATTGTTCTTTCTGCACCTCTCAGACAAATTACTTTGCCAACAGGATTGAAAAATGCTATTGAGGATAAATTAAAAGCCGAGCAGGAAAGCCAGAGAATGGAGTTTATTTTGACTCGCGAAAAGCAGGAAGCTGAAAGAAAAAGAATTGAAGCCCAGGGAATTGCTGATTTTCAGGAAATCGTTTCTAAAGGAATTAGTGAACAATTGCTAAAGTGGAAGGGAATTGAAGCCACTGAAAAGCTCGCAAATTCACCAAATTCAAAGATTGTGGTAATCGGTTCAGGAAAAGAGGGTCTGCCGATTATTCTGGGTAACGATAAATAGACTGATTAGTCATTTGTAATTATAAATAGATTATATATTTTTGAACTCATAAGTCAAATAATTAGATGAAATAGAAAAATATGCTTCCATCGATACACACAATTAATCTTTTACTGCCGTTTTTTTATATATCAACTTTTGCAATTTATTTCTATGATTTTCAGCAAGGCGGTAAAAAGTTTGAAAACTCAAAGCGGGTTTTTCTTTTTCTTACTCTTATTTTTCATTTTCTGTATCTTCTATTAAGAACAATTGAGTTTAACCATCCACCAATTACAAATGTATTTGAAATTTTTACTGTACTTGCTTTCTCAATAAGTTTTTCATATTTCATTTTAGAGTTAGTTACTGATATCCGTGGAACGGGTCCGTTTATAATTATCATCTCAATAATTTTTCAGATAATATCGACTTTGTTTATACAGGATCTTTCTGAAGTAAAAGAAGTTTTAAGAAGCAATCTTTTAGGCATACATGTAATAAGCGCACTAATTGGATACTCGGGTATTACGATATCTGCAGTGTACGGAGTTTTGTACTTAATATTATATAACGAAATAAAGCTTAATAAATTTGGTTTGATATTTAATCGGTTACCCAGTTTAGAAATTTTAGAAAGACTTAGTTTTATTGCGGCAATAATTGGATTTGTATTTTTAACTGTAACTATAATAATTGGTATAATCTGGCTTCCGCAGGCATTTCCAAACATAACTTTTCTTGATCCAAAACTTATTGGAACATTTGTAGTCTGGTTTTTATACGGCATCGGTTTGATCAATAAATTTACAGGCAAATGGCGCGGTAAAAAATTAATCATTCTTTCAATTATTGGTTTCTCACTGGCAATTTTATCTACAATGCTCACTAATTTTTTGGCTAAAAGTTTTCACTCTTTTTATTAGAATATGAATCTTCTTGGAATATCAATAAATCACCGTACTGCACCTGTTGAGCTTAGAGAAGCACTTCATTTAAGTGAAGATGAAGTACGCAAATTTATCCAGCAGACAAAAGAAAATGATTTTGCAGAGGGAATTATAATTTCCACATGCAACAGAACTGAAATTTATGCTATTCCTAAAAGTGAAAAAACAAGTTTGAATGACTTACAGGATTTGATTAAAAAGTATAAATCAAGTTTTGAAGTTAAAGATGAAAATTTTCAACAATTTATTTCGCGGGAATCAATTGAACATCTTTTTCGTGTTGCATGCGGTATAGACTCTTTACTGATTGGCGATAACCAGATTTTTAAACAAGTCAAAGACTCGTTTGTAATTTCAGAAGAGATGGGATTTGCCGGGGTATTAATCCGCAGAGTAATGGATGCGGCAACCCGGGTTGGTAAGCGTGCAATAAGTGAAACAGCTATTAGCGAAGGAGCTGTTACTGTTAGTTACGCTGCAGTTCAGTTAATAGAAAAGATTTTTTCTAATCTTCAAAAAAAATCTGCATTAATAATTGGCACCGGAGAAACAGGTGAAATTGCAGCAAAACATTTACGGGATAGAGGAATTGGAAGACTGGCTTTAACTAACAGAACTTTTGACAAAGCAGAAAAACTTGCTGCAGAACTAAACACTGCCGTTTTTCCTTTCTCCAACTTCAAAGAGCATCTATATAAGTTTGATATTGTTGTAAGTGCAACCAGTGCCGAAGGTTTGATTCTGACAAAAAAAGAAATTGAAGATGTAATGAAGAAACGAAATTACGCTTCTATGGTGTTAATGGATATTGCTATACCACGTGATATTGATCCCGAATCCAAAAAAATAGATTATGTTTTTTACCATGATATTGATTCGTTGAACATAATTGTTGATCAGAATTTATCAAAAAGAAAAAATGAAATACCAAAAGTTGAAAAAATTATCCAGGAAGAACTTGATAGTTTTTTTGAATGGTATAATTCTCTTGAAGCTGCACCAACTATTAAAATACTGCGTGATTACTTTGAAAGTGTGAGATCTGAAGAGGTTGAAAAGAATATTAATAAGTTTTCTGAAGATGATAAGGAAAAATTAGAGATCATAACTAAACGAATAATAAATAAAATACTTCATCATCCAACAATTGAATTAAGAAAAATTTCTGAATCAGATTTGCGGGCAGAAGATACAGCAGCAAAAATTTCTGTAATAAGAGATTTATTTGGATTGAACAAAAAAAACGAAAATGAAAAATAAATTTGAATTGTCAGCCTGAGCCTGTCGAAGGCGGAATATTTGGTAAATGTCACACTTCGACTTGCTCAGTGTGACAAATTCTAAGGAATATTTTGAAACAAAAAATAATAATTGGATCCCGCGGCAGCGAGCTTGCATTGTGGCAGGCAAATTTTATCAAACGAGAGATAGAGAAGAAGCACAAAAACGTGCAGGTTCAAATCAATATCATCAAAACAAAAGGTGATAAGATTCTTGATGTCGCTCTATCTAAAATTGGAGATAAATCTCTTTTTACCAAGGAGCTTGAGGTAGAACTTTTGGCTAAAAGAATTGATCTTGCAGTTCATAGTTTAAAAGACCTGCAGACTAAAATTCCTGATGGATTAAAATTAGCAGCCGTTACAAAACGTCATGCTGTTGAAGATGTTTTGATCGCCAGAAAAAAAGGGATGACAATCAATACATTACCGGAATCTGCTGTTGTTGCTACCGGATCACTCAGAAGGAAATCACAATTACTTCATCTCCGCCCGGATATTAAAATTATGGATTTACGCGGTAATGTTCCCTCTCGAATAAAAAAATTTTTAGACTCGGATTGGGATGCAATAATTCTTGCACGTGCAGGTGTTGAAAGATTAAATCTTAAAAAGTATATCTCATCATACATACCTAAAGAAGAGATTTTACCCGCCGTTGGGCAGGGCGCGTTGGGAATAGAAGTACACAAAGAAAATAAAATTGTTGAAGAAATTATTCATTCACTTCATCACGATGAAACTTATAAATCGGTTTTAGCAGAGCGGGCATTGCTTGCTGAATTAGAAGGCGGCTGCCAGGTTCCAATCGGCGCTTTTGCAGAAGTAAAATCAAGTGGACTTTATTTAGATGCTGTTGTTGGCTCTCTGGATGGATCGGTTACTTACAGAAAAATATTGCGTGGCAGTAAGAACGCACCCGAAAAACTGGGCAGGGATCTTGCAAAAGATTTATTAAAAGCCGGCGCAAAAGAAATACTTAAAGAAGTCTATCAAACTGAGAGAGTAAGATGAAGTTTAAACCTTTCTTCATATTCCAATTTGTTCAGGTTATCATAATACTTGTTTTATTTTCGGTTTTATTTAATGGATGCAGCAGTTCTAATTGCAGTAAAAAAAATGAATCCAACGTTCCACAAAACGTTTCAAAGAAAGCTGATCAATTTATTAGCTCAAAAACAGGCGATGATTTTTTTCAAAAGTACATCTTTGCAGATCTTTTGGAATCAAAACAAATTGCTCAAAATTATTTAATGATTTACAAATTTTTCATGCCGGAAAAACCTTATGTTAATGAAACTATAAGGTTTACAGTTGACAGCACAGGAAAAGTTTTATCTCAATTCGAAGTGGTCGGGATTCCGGATTGTAATGCAGATCCTGCTAATTGTGATTTTATAGTTGATGAAAAAATTGCGAGACAGATAGCCTCTGAAAATGGCTTACCAAAGGGTATTAATGATTGGAAAGTTGATTTCAGCTGGGATACTAAATACAATAAATATGTTTGGAATTTGATGTGTACATTAAAGGAAAGCAAAGGTGAATTTGGTTATCGTGCTAACGGTGAAAAAATTATTATCGATCCCAACAACGCAGTAGTGCTTAATAAAGATACCTGGAGAATAAATTAATCAGATGATTCTAAAAGAAGAAAAAATAAAGCGCAAAGAAAAAAAACGAGAGTTGATGCTTGAGGTTGCGGCTGAACTTTTTTCCAAAAAAAATTATCACGAAGTAATGATGGACGATGTTGCCAGGTTAACAGATGTGGCAAAGGGTACTGTTTATAATTATTTCACTTCCAAAGAAGAACTTTATTTTACTATAATGAGTTCAAAACTTAAAAAGTTAAATACCTCATTAAAAAACAAAATAGCTTCAGAGATAAGTATAATAGATTCACTTCATACTTATGTTATTCAGCTTTATATGTTCATGATGAAATACCAGAATTTCTTTCTGATTTATCAAAAAGAATATTTAAATGCTCAAAATGAGTTTTGCAATGAATTGCGTACAATGAGTGAGGAGCTAAAATCTATTTTAAGTGATATAATTTATAAGGGCAAACGGGATAATCAGTTCCGCAGTATTGATGAAAGCTTTGCAGTAAAGCTTGTTCTCGGCAGTATTTTCGGAGCTGTTCAAAGGGGAATTGAAAATAAATATACCGGTGAAAAATTAACCGAGGAGCGAGAAAAACTTTTTGATTTTGTACTTCACGGATTATACTCAGGGTTTAGAAATAGCAAAGTAAGACCATTAAAAAACAAAACAATTGTTCTTACAAGAACTATAGAACAATCAAAGGAATCTGCCGCTATATTTAGTGAACTTGGCGCAGAAGTAATTGTGTTTCCAACCTTAGAAATTACTCCGCCAAATAATTGGGATAAATTTGATGAAGTAATTTTATCAAATCAAAAAATTGATTTTATTGTTTTTACTTCCGCTCACGCGGTATCTATGTTTATCAAGCGCAGTAATGAACTGGATAGAAAAATTGATTTGAATAAAATTAATGTTGTTGCTGTTGGTAATAAAACAAAATCTGTTTGTGAAGAATACCATATCAAAGTTGATACAGTACCAAGAAAATTTACTGGTGAAGGTGTTGTAGAAGAGCTGTCAAAATTTGATTTGAATGATAAGCTTATTTTCATTCCACGATCAGCTATTGGCAGGGAGGGCTTACCAAATGGATTAGAAGAACTTGGAGCCAAAATAATTGCCGTGCCTGTTTATAATGTTTCTCTTCCATCAAAAGAAACAATTAAGGAAAGCGTTGAACAGCTTAACTCCGTTAAACCTGATGTGTTCATCTTTACAAGTCCCTCAACATTTGAAAATTTTTTAATAATAATGAACATCAACAATCCCGTTTCGTTTTTCAAAAATTATGATGTAGCTGCAATCGGGCCAACAACAAAATCTGCAATTGAAAATAGTAAAGTTAAAGTAAGCATTATGCCGGAAGAGTTTACAATTAAAGGTCTGGCAAACAAGATGATTGATTTTTATAACAAACCAGACAAATAACGGAGACTATATTGAGTAAATTAAAAAATGATCTCTTTCTTAGAGCTTGTAAAAGACAGGATGTTGAAAGAACACCAATCTGGATAATGCGGCAGGCTGGAAGATATCTTTCTGAATACAGAGCTGTTCGCGCCAAATCTGATTTTTTAACGATGTGTAAAACCCCTGAGCTGGCTGCTGAAGTTACTATTCAGCCAGTTGATATAATTGGAGTTGATGCAGCAATACTTTTTTCTGATATTCTTGTTATTCCCGAAGCTATGGGAATGCATCTTGAGATGAATGATGGTAAAGGACCTGTTTTCCCTAATCCAATTCGTACTGCGGATGATGCAAAAAATTTAAAAAATATCGATCCGGTGAAAGATTTAAAATATGTTATTGATGCTGTTACATTAACGAAAAAGAATTTAGACAATCGTGTGCCGTTAATTGGTTTTAGTGGATCTCCCTGGACGCTTCTTACTTATATGGTTGAAGGAAAAGGATCAAAGAATTTTTCTGAGGTAAAAAAACTTATTTATAACAATCCAGATTTAGCTCATTCTGTTCTTGATAAGTTGGCTAATACTGTTTCGGATTATCTTTCTGCAAAGATTGAAGCCGGATGTAATGCAGTCCAGATTTTTGATACGTGGGGAGGAATACTTTCACAAAAAGATTTTGAAGAGTTTTCTCTGCAGTATGTTGAAAAAATTATCTCAAAGATAGATAGAAAAGATGAACCTGTGATTTTCTTTGCTAAGGGAGTTCATTTTGGTCTTGAGAAAATGGCAAATATCGGGGCTAATGTTTTGGGACTTGATTGGACAATGAATTTAGACGAAGTTAGAAAAAAAGTGGGTGATAAAGTTGCTCTGCAAGGTAATATGGATCCAACCGTACTTTACGCAAATAAGGATTATATAAAGGAAGAAGTGAAAAATGTTCTTGCATCTTTTGGAAAAGGCAATGGACATATTTTTAATCTTGGTCACGGTATTCTTCCGGATATTGATCCCGAAAACGTAAAGGCATTTGTTCAATATGTAAAAGAAGAGAGCGTTTTTTTTCACCGCTGAGACGCAGAGACACAGAGAAAGTGAACAACGAACAATTAAATAAATTTGGATCTATAATTTTAGACTCTTCAATTGAAGTTCACAAACAATTAGGTCCAGGTTTACTTGAAAGCGTTTATGAACTATCTTTATTTAAAGAATTAACTTCCAGAAAAATTGATGTATTAAGACAAGTTCCCCTTCCTGTTTTATATAAGGGAGAGGATTTAAAAGCTGAATTTAAAATTGACTTATTGATTAAAAATGAGATTATACTAGAGTTAAAAGCGGTTGAATTTATTTTACCTGTTCATAAAGCTCGCTTCTGACATATTTAAGATTAGGAGTAAAGAAATTAGGATATCTAATAAATTTTAATGTTCCACGGTTGATTGAAGGATTTAACAGA
>DASVGS010000352.1:0-16299 GCA_036379435.1 Ignavibacteriaceae bacterium | reverse complement strand
TATACAGGAAATTTCGCATCATAGAATGGAGTTCTTGTTAGAACATTGAATAATTCATCTTTAGCTGATTGCATTAATGGAGAATGAAATGCTCCACTGACAGGTAGTTCTTTAACGATTTTTGCGCCATTTGCCTTACATAATTCCATAGCTTTTCTTACACCGTCAATAGATCCTGAAATAACAATTTGCCCGGGTGAATTGAAATTTGCACATTGCACAATACCAACCGTTGAAGCTTCATTACATAATGCTTCGACCTTAACTGGTTCCAATCCAACAATTGCAGCTAAAGTTCCCGGATTATCAATACCGGCTTGCTGCATCGCTTTGCCTCTTTCTCTTACTAATTTTATTGCTTCATAAAATTGGATTGCATTTGCAGACACCAACGCTGAGTACTCTCCCAGTGAATGACCCGCGGCGGCTTCTGGTTGAAGAGTCCGGATTATACTGGCAAGAACAACACTATGTAAAAAAATAGCTGGTTGAGTATATTCTGTTTGTTTTAATTGATCTTCGGGACCATTAAACATTATATACGAAAGATTAACACCAAGAGCATCATCCGCTGTAATAATCATTTCTTTTGCTTCAACAGATTTATCAAATAAATCTTTTGCCATACCAATATACTGGGATCCCTGACCGGGAAATAAAAATGCTTTTTTTGCCATTAAATTTTTTCTAATTATAAATTAAATTGCCCACACCACATGAATTGCTCCCCAGGTATATCCAGCACCAAAAGCTGATAATATTAAATTATCACCCTTCTTTACTTTACCAGCACGGTAGTACTCTGTTAAGCAAAGCGGAATTGTTGCTGCAGTTGTATTACCATACTTATCAATATTAATCATAACTTTATCTTTGCTAATGCCCATACGTTGTGCAGTTGCATCAATTATTCTTAAATTGGCCTGATGTGGAACAAGATAAGCAACATCCTCTGATTTAAGATTACTTAATTCCATTAGCTCGGCTGAAACATCAGCCATTCCTTTTACTGCTACTTTAAAAACCGCCTTACCATCCTGATAAATATAATGCCACTTTTTATCTACGGTTTCGTGAGAAGCCGGATTTAAACTTCCACCGCCTAACATATAAAGTGCATCTTTGCCTGTCCCATCAACTCTTAAAATTGAATTTTGTAATCCTAAAGATTTGTCTTCTGTCGGTTCCAAAAGAACAGCAGATCCGGCATCGCCAAAAAGTATACAGATATTCCTGTCAGTGTAATCAGTAATAGAACTCATTTTATCGGCACCTATTACCAATACTTTTTTATATCTGCCAGATTCAACAAGTGTAGCACCTGTTTGAAGTGCAAATAGAAAACCCGAGCAAGCAGCGGATAGATCAAATCCCCATGCATTTGTTGCACCAATTTTATTTTGAACTAAACAAGCTGTTGCAGGGAAAAACATATCCGGAGTAACAGTAGCTACAATTATTACATCAATATCTTTGGGATCCACATTATGTTTTTCAAATAAATCTAATGCTGCACCTGTAGCTAAATCACTTGTTGCCCCTTTTTCTAAAATTCTTCTCTCACTAATTCCCGTTCTTGTTTTGATCCATTCATCATTTGTCTCAACAATAGATTCAAAATATTTATTGTCATAAACTTTTTCGGGAGTATACATTCCAACCCCTGTAATCATAGCATTGTATCTTTTATCTGACATCACTATTCCGTTAATTATTTTTTGAATATTGCTTAATAGAGTTTTCTATCTTCTTAATTAAATTTTTCTTATGCATTTCTCTGGCTTTTAAAACCATGTTCATTATTGCTTTTGAAGAACTTGAACCATGACCAATAATACTGATTCCATTAACACCTAATAAAGGTACTCCGCCGTGCTCCTGATAATCCAAAGATTTTAAAGCTTTTTTTAATGTCCCTTTTGATATTCCGACTTTTAGCTTATCAAAAAAACTATCATTGGCTGTATTTGTCAACAAATGTTTAAGCAGCTTTGGAACAGATTCTCCAAATTTTAGAATAATGTTTCCAACAAATCCATCACAAACAACTACATCAACTTGTTTTGTTAAAATATCTCTTCCTTCAACATTACCAATAAAGTTTAGATTAGAATTTTTAAGAAGATTAAAAGCATCATTAGAAACTTCGTTACCTTTCCCTTCTTCCTCGCCCATACTTAAAAGTCCAACAGTAGGGTTCTTAATTCCACCCATTTCTTTAGCATAGATGGTTCCCATAACTGCATACTCAAACAGATGTGATGGTCTGGCATCTTTACCCGCACCAACATCATAAAGATAGCAAGTGCCATAAACATTTGGCATTTCTGCACCAATAGTTGGGCGGCCCACACCTGGAATTCTGCCCATAATCAATGTAGAGGCACTCATCATTGCGCCGGTATTACCAGCACTTACAAATGCATCCGCTTTACTATCCT
The DNA here is from genome assembly GCA_036379435.1 of Ignavibacteriaceae bacterium. GTDB lineage: Bacteria > Bacteroidota > Ignavibacteria > Ignavibacteriales > Ignavibacteriaceae > IGN3. Next base: position 13,858 of record DASVGS010000352.1, on the reverse strand, counting down.
TAACAAATTGAGCGCCCTTTACAATCGATGAGTCAGGTTTTGATTTTATTGCAGATGTAGGTGAATCACCCATCTCAATAACCTGATCAGAATGTATTATAAATTTTTCATCAAAAGAGAGCTGATTGGATTTGATAACGGATAAAATTTCTTCTGTCTTACCAATCAGATAAAGTTGAAATTCTTTTTTTGCATGATAAGCTTCAATTGCGCCTGTAACAATATTCTGAGGGGCGTAATCGCCCCCCATTGCATCAACAATAATTCTACATTCTGAATTTTTATCTTTTGATTCAGGCATCAGATAAGTAAGCTATTTAACTTTAGCTTTTGGGAATAAACACAGAGCGTTCGTTGTAGTAACCGCAGGAAGGACAAGCACGATGAGCAAGTTTCATTTCACCGCAATTACCACAAGTACTTAATGAAGGTGCCACTGCTTTGTAGTGAGTTCTGCGTTTATCTCTGCGACTCTTAGACATCTTACGTTTTGGATTTGGCATATTAACATTCCATTATATTTAATTGAGATTTAATTTATCTTTCAAATTCAAAAGTGGTTTCCACCTTGGATCTATTTCATCACTTTTACAAGTACATTTTTCTTTGTTCAAATCTTTACCACAATTTGGGCATAGTCCTTTACAATCTTCGTTACAAAGTTTTTTCATTGGTACAGCTAATAAAGCAAATTCTCTAACATCGTTACTAATATCAATTTTATCCGCATCTCGGTTAAGATAACTTACGTTAATTGAATCGGTTTCTGCTGGAGCCTCGTTCATTAAATAAATCATCTTATATTCACTTACTAATGTTGTCTTAAACTCGGTTCCACATCTATCACACTCGTACTTAACTTTAAAATTACTTTTAGCAGTAAGTATTAATTGATCATGCAGTTTATTAATTATTACTAAGGATTTAAATTTACCATAAAATGGACTATCTAAATCGAATAATCCGACTTTGTCCTCAAAAACAAACTCGTGATCCCCTTCGCTTAAATTTGAAATTTTAATAATCATTTTGCAAAATTACGCAAAAAACGAGGCTAAATATATAACCTAACCCTAATATAATCAAACATTTTAGAATTTGGACATTCAGGATTTTGAGTAAAAACCACTGTTTTTTTAAGAATCACCTTTTAGCCGGATAAGTAGATCACAAATTGAAAAATGAATGGCATTTCGATCAAAACCATTTTACCGGAAAATATATCTATAAAAAATTACGTAAGAATTTTGGCAGTCCACAAGAAATAATTTTGGTTTTTTCAATTCTAAATCAATAATTTGAAGCAGATATTTAATAATACTTATCATTGCCAAAAATTAAATGTTAATATTTCTTTCCGCTTTAGCTGCAATTATTCCAATGTCAATCTATTTAGTGTTGATCTGGAAGTTTGACCGGTATGATCGAGAACCTTTTAAGCTTGTATTTTCAAATTATTTATGGGGAGCTCTTGGTGCTATATTTCTTGCCATTGTAGGCAGTTTATTTGTCTCATTTATTGCTTCATTTTTTATAAAAGATGGTACTCAATTGTCAAGATTTGGTGCAATTGTTGTAGCTCCGGTTGTCGAAGAAATAACAAAGGGTCTTTTTTTGCTAATAACCATTACCAATAAAAGATTCGATAATATTACCGATGGAATTGTATACGGTGGTGCAATTGGACTCGGTTTTGGGATGACTGAAAATTTTATGTACTTTGTTACCTATGGTGAAACATTGCAAAATTGGATTACGCTGGTAATTATTAGAAGTCTTTTTTCCGGAGTAATGCATTGTGTATCAACGGCAACTCTTGGTGCATTTCTTGGAATTGCAAAATTTAAATCTTCATTAAAGAAATTTTTTTATGTTGTAACCGGATTGGCAATTGCAATGTTAATTCATTCTATATGGAATTTCAGTTTAAGTTTTGAAAACATCGCTCCTATAGGTTTTCTTTTTATGTTTGTATCTATCATAATATTTATTGCAACTTTTGCGGTGTCATTGCATGGAGAAAGAAAAATTATTTTTAATGAACTGCGAGAAGAAACAGAGCATGGTATAATTCCAGAATCTCATTTGATTATACTAAGTTCACCTCAAAGAGAAAGAAAAGGCTGGCTTGATGAAAGTAAGAGAAAAACATACATTAATGCAGCAACAACACTTGCCTTCAGAAAAGTTCAATTGAGAAATTCTAATGGTGCAAGCAAAGCTTATTATGAAATGGACGTGAATAATTACAGAGACTTTATCAAAAAATTATTACAAAATGTTTAACAAATGAATCCGAGAGCTATTTACGTTATACCATTTTATCCTGATAAGGATAAAACTCTGCTAAAAAATTTTGATGGATTACAAGAATCCGACATCCGGTTCCTGCAAACTACATTATACATTAATATTCTTGAAAATCTGGAAAAAAAATCTGAGGACACAGATATCTATTGTATTGTAGATGAAAACACAAGCATTCAATCGGAGGAAGATTTTAAAAACTTTAATTATAAATTCATTTATACTGATATAAAAAACAAAAAAGAACTAATTGATAAATTATCGACAAAAGAATTTTTATTATATAAAAAAAACTTAATTGTATTATCAGATGCAATTGATATACGCACTTCTGACTATGAACAGTATTTTAATCTGCTTAACTTTGAAAATAATACTCTTGTAATCGCAAAATCTAAAGAAGACCAGATAGCCGTTTTGGGTTTTAACAAGTTTTCAAATGAAATAATTAATAGTTTAATGCTAAGTAATTTTACTTATAATGATTTTTTAAACAGACTAAAATCGTGTGAATATTTTATGCACATTGTAAATGATGTTCTACTTGTAAGAAATGTAAATAATTTCAAACAACTATATTCAGAATTATCACAAAAGAAAAGCATGGAGTATTGTTCACAGAAAATGCATGAGCGCTTTACACATTTGTTTGTGGAATATAAGGACTTAGTCAAATGAGTACCGTCGGTATATTTGGAGGAACTTTTGATCCAATACATAATGGTCATTTAATTACTGCTCAATCTGTTAAAGAATTACGAAATCTTGAAAAGATTATATTTATACCCGCTTATATTTCCCCGCACAAGCAGCATGCAAAAGCTTCCGGCGCTCAACACCGTTTAAATATGCTTAAACTGGCAATTGAGAATATACCTTTTTTTGAATGTTCTGATTTTGAAATTAAGCAGCACACTATTTCTTACACAATTGATACTCTTCGTGAGTTTAAAAAATATTATGATAAGATTGATTTAATAATTGGTTATGATAATATTTTTCAATTCCACACCTGGAAAGAACCCGATGAAATTTTGAAACTGGCAAATGTAGTTGTACTTAAAAGAAAATCCTCACATCCAATTAATTATGTAGATAAGTATGTTGAGTCAGCTAACTTTGTAGAAACCAGGGGAATTGAAATTAGCGCAACCGATATTCGTAATCGTGTGCATGCAGGATTACCAATTTATTATCTGGTACCAGAAAAAGTTTTAGAATACATAAACAAAAATAATTTATATAAGGAAGAATAATTGAAAATACTTGTAACTGGTGGAGCTGGTTTTATCGCTTCACAAATTGCTGATGCTTTTATTGAAAATGGTCACGAAGTTGTAATTCTCGATGATCTATCAACCGGTTTTGAAAAAAATATTAATCCTAAAGCAAAATTTATAAAATCAAATATTTGTGATAAAAACCTTAGTGAACTTTTTAAAACTGAAAAGTTTGATGTAATTAATCATCACGCTGCACAAATGGATGTAAGAAGATCTGTTAAAGATCCTGAATTTGATGCCACAACAAATATTCTTGGTACAATTAATTTGCTTCAGAATTCAGTTAAATATGGCGTAAAAAAATTTATGTTCGCCTCTACAGGCGGTGCTGTATATGGAGAACAGGATTACTTTCCTGCTGATGAAAAACATCCTCAGCAGCCAAAATCTCCATACGGAATATCTAAACTTGCTGTTGAAAAATATCTGTACTTTTATAACTCCGAGTATAATCTTAACTATTCAATTCTCCGTTATGCAAATATTTACGGTCCAAGACAAAATCCTTTTGGAGAAGCTGGTGTAATTGCAATTTTTTCTACAAAGCTTCTTAAAGGTGAACAACCCGTAATTAATGGGCACGGAAAACAAACTCGCGATTATGTTTTTGTTGGCGATGTTGTAAAAGCAAATCTTTTAGTTTTAAATGATCAATCATCGGATATCTACAACATTGGAACCGGAATTGAAACAGATGTAAATCAGCTTTTTAATTATATAAATAATATTACCAAGGCAAACAAAGAAGAAATGCACGGGCCAGCAGCCGCAGGTGAACAATTAAGAAGCGTTATAACTTCAGATAAGATATTTAATAAATTTGGATGGAGACCCTCAACTAAATTAGAAGATGGACTTGAGATTACAGTAAAGTTTTTTAGAAATAATTTATGATGTTATGATTGATCTAAAAGTAGTTAAAAATATTTATAAAGGAGATAGAAGATCAATTGCCCGCACAATTTCCATAATTGAATCTGACAATTTATCGGCAGCAATATTATTGAAAGAAATTCATAAAAAAGTAGGGCTTGCACATCGAATAGGAATTACGGGACCTCCGGGTGCAGGTAAAAGTACAATCACAAATCAATTAACAAAATATTTTAGGAAGCAAAATAAAAAAGTTGGCATCATTGCAGTAGACCCCACTTCCCCATTTACCGGAGGCGCTTTGCTTGGTGATAGAGTAAGAATGACCGACATCGGAATGGATGATTCAGTCTTTATCAGAAGTATGGCAACTCGTGGCAGCCTCGGAGGATTATCCAAAAAAGCAATTGATGCAGCCGATATTCTGGATGCAGCAGGATTTGATGTAATACTTCTTGAAACTGTAGGTGTCGGTCAATCTGAACTTGATATTGCACAAGCGGCTGATACTACTATTGTCGTGCTTGTTCCAGAAAGCGGAGATTCTGTACAAGCGATGAAAGCAGGTCTGATGGAAATTGCAGATTTCTTTGTTATGAATAAAAGCGACAGACCCGGATCTCAACAGGCCTATACTGCACTTCAAACTATTTTAATGATAAAAGACCACGATCAAAATTCCTGGCTTCCAAATATTATTAAAGCAGTAGCATCTGAAAATAAAGGCATTGATGAAATTGTAACTGAAATTGAACGACACAAAAATTTTATGAATCAGAATAATCTCTTTAATCTGAAAAGAGAAAAACAGGCTAAAGTAAGAATAAAAGAAATTGTAGAGCATAAATTGAAAGATGAACTTTGGAGCGATACAGGAGAAAATTTGTTAAATTCATCTTTACAAAAAGTAGTACTCAGCAGTTTGTCTCCATATCAAATTGCCGAAGAGATAATACAAGAATTTAAGAATAGACTATAATATCTAAACCGGAGTAAAAATGGAACATAAACCATTCCTGACTGAATTGACTGAAAATCAAATAATCATCAGAGATACGATTAGAGATTTTGCTGAAAAAAATATCCGTCCGGTTATAATGGAATATGATGAATCTCAAAAATTTCCGATGGATATTATGAAACAACTTGGAGAACTCGGGTTTCTCGGAATTCTTGTTCCCGAAGAATATGGCGGTGCAGGTTTGGGTTATGTTGAATATGCAATTATAATAGAAGAACTATCAAAGGTGGATCCTTCGATTGGACTTTCTGTTGCTGCACATAATGGGCTTTGCACAAATCATATAAATCGTTTTGCTAATGAAAACCAGAAGAAAAAATATTTACCCGATCTTGCAAGTGGTAAAAAAATCGGTGCCTGGGGTTTAACAGAATCCTTTTCCGGAAGCGATGCCGCAGGATTAAAAAGTACTGCTGTAAGAGATGGATATTATTGGATCCTAAATGGCAGTAAACAATTTACAACGCACGGTACTGTTGGTGAAACCTATGTAGTTATGGCAATAACTAATAAAGAAGCCGGCAAAAAAGGGATCTCGGCTTTCATTCTGGAAAAAGAAATGGATGGATTAATTATCGGGAAAAAAGAAAACAAACTTGGTATGCGCGCAAGTGATACAACACAACTTGCTTTTGAAAATTGTAAAGTTCCTGCCGAAAATTTATTAGGTGAAGAAGGAATGGGATTTATTAATTCGATGCAGATTTTAGAAGGTGGAAGAATATCCATTGCTGCCTGTTCCGTTGGATTAGCGCAAGGATGCCTGGATGCTTCTTTAAAGTACTCGCAGGAACGTAAACAATTTGGTAAACATCTCTCAGATTTTCAGGCAACTCAGTTTAAATTGGCAGAGATGGCTACAAATATTGAAGCTGCAAGAATGCTGACATATCGTGCTGCAGCAATGAAAGATGCTGGAATACCAAATACAAAAGAAGCTGCTGAAGCAAAACTTTTTGCAAGTGAAATAGCAGAGAAGGCAAGCAGCGAGGCAGTTCAAATTTTTGGCGGATACGGTTTTATTAAAGAATATCCGGTCGAAAAATTTTATAGAGATGTAAAACTGTTAACGATTGGAGAAGGTACTTCAGAAATCCAAAGAATTGTTATTGCAAGGGATTTATTAAAGGATTAATAATTGAATTAAAAATATTGTTTTGCTCATTACTACACTTTAACTATGAAAAATATTGGTACTAAAATCTCAGAGAATGAATCTTTCCTAAAAAAGGAAGATTATCAAAAAGAGCAAATGCGTAAGCTTTATGCTTTGCGGAATAAAATTCATGATGGCGGTGGAAAGAAATCAATTGAAAAGCATAAAGCTAAAGGTAAACTAACCGCCAGAGAAAGAATTGATAAGTTAGTTGATGATCCAAAAAAATTTTTTGAGCTGAGCACGTTTGCTGCCCATGGAATGTATGAAGAATACGGTGGCGCTCCTTCTTCCGGGACAATTTATGGCATCGGAAAAATTCATAATCGCAACTGTGTAATAGTAGCTAATGATGCAACTGTAAAAGCAGGTGCGTGGTTTCCTATCACTGCAAAGAAAAATCTTCGCGCTCAGGAAATTGCAATGGAGAATCATCTTCCGATAATTTATCTGGTAGATAGCGCCGGAGTTTTTCTTCCTCTTCAAGATGATATTTTTCCTGATAAAGAACATTTCGGCAGAATCTTTCGTAACAATGCAAAAATGTCTTCAATGGGCATTCCGCAAATTGCAGCAATAATGGGACCTTGTGTTGCCGGAGGTGCTTATCTTCCAATCATGTCTGATGAAGCTTTAATTGTTGAAGGTGAAGGATCAGTCTTTCTTGCTGGTTCCCATCTTGTCCGTGCCGCAATTGGTGAAGTGATTGATAATGAAAATTTAGGCGGAGCGAAAGTTCAATCCAATATTTCCGGAGTTACCGATTATATAATGAAGAATGATGAAGAATGTACTTCACAAATCAGAAATTTAGTTGAAAAATTTGGCGATGTAAGATTAGCGGGTTTTAATCGAATAGAGAGTAAACTTCCAAAATATCCAACAAAAGAAATAACAGGAGTTTTACCAGAGGATACTCTAAAACCTTATGACACTTATGAATTGCTTGCAAGAATTGTTGATAATTCAGAAATAGATGAATACAAAGCAGGTTACGGTAAAACACTGATTACCGCTTACGCAAGAATTGATGGTTGGGCTGTAGGGATAGTTGCTAATCAAAGAAGTGTGGTAAAAACAGAACAAGGTGAAATGCAGGTTGGCGGAGTTATTTATTCCGATTCAGCTGATAAAGCAACACGATTTATAATGAATTGCAATCAGAAAAAAATTCCTTTACTTTTTTTGCAGGATGTTACAGGATTTATGGTTGGCAGCAAAGCTGAGCATGGCGGCATTATTAAAGATGGTGCTAAGATGGTAAATGCTGTTGCTAATTCTGTTGTACCCAAAATAACAATTATTACCGGAAACAGTTTTGGCGCCGGTAATTACGCTATGTGCGGCAAAGCTTACGATCCAAGATTTATTTTTGCTTATCCAAATGCTAAAATTTCTGTAATGGGTGGTAATCAGGCAAGCAGCGTTTTACTGGATATAAAACTTAAACAGGAAGAAAAAAGCGGACATAAATTTGGCGATGATGAAAAGAAAAAATTGCTGAATGATATTTTAAAATCTTACGATGAAAAAAGTACTCCGCTTTATGCCGCGGCAAGATTATGGATTGATGAAATAATTGATCCATCACAAACACGTGAATGGATTTCATTATGTTTGGAAGTAGCGAATCAGAATCCTGAGTTACCAAAGTTTAATCCAGGTGTAATACAGACTTAAAAAGTTTTACTACTCAGATACCAAGATCACTGAGTTACACTTAATGATTCTTATTAGCCTATGTGTCTCAAACTTTCGGCAGACAAGTTATTGATGAAAATGAAAGCAATTATTTTTCTGATTTTTTTAATCTTAACGCAAATCATACTCCCGCAGCAAAGTAATCTTTCCAAAGCTGTTAATAATATTTCTGATTACATTGCATCAGATCATTTTAATCAGATCAGAATTAATTATGGAGACTTGATTGCAACAGATTCGATATTTACGTATGCAATAAAACTAACAAATTATGATTACGGTGATGGATTGTTAGCTTTAATGCTCGCTACTGTTCCCTATCGTGAAGTGCCGATTCAGATTCCGTTGATTAAAATTATGGTAAATTATCCTCTTGTTTCCGCTGATGAAAAAACTTTTTTAAAAAAGAACGAAAACCTTCCCGCACATTTATTTCTAGATTCACCATCAGATAAATTTGGTGATAAGGATAAACTTGCTCACTATTTCGGCAGCGCATTTCTATCGTATGAATCCAATATTTTTGATTTAGGAAAGCTAATTGGTTATTTTGTGGAAGCTTTTGAAGAAAGTTTTAAAGTTCAATCAAGTATTGATATGAGGGATATTGATGTAAATTATTATGGAAGATTGTTTGGAAATTTGCTTAAAGAGAATAAGGATTTATTACCATCACAAATATTTTTATTAAGATCAGTTAGATATTTAAGAGTTATTTTATGAAATCAGTTTTAATTATTGATGATGAACTTCAAATTTGCGAAAGCATAAGCATGATTCTCGAATACGAGGGTTATGCTGTGCAATATACAACAAGTGCATTTGAAGGTCTTGAAAAATTTACCTCGAATGAATTTTCTGCTGTGCTTTTGGATATTCAAATGCCTGAGATGAATGGTTTTGAAGTTCTGAAAAAATTGAAAGAGCAAAAACCCTCTGTATCCGTTATTATAATTTCGGCACACGGAAGCATTGAAAATGCAATAAATGCAACACGATTAGGTGCATTTGATTTTTTGGAAAAACCTATCGATAGAGACAAACTTTTAATTAGTATTAGAAATGCAACAGAGAGTGCTTCTTTAAAAGAAGAAAATGAAGAGATTAAAAAAGTTTGGGTTGGAGATGGTGAAATACTTGGTAAAAGCCGGGCAATCCAGAATATTCTCCAGATGATCGATAAGGTTGCACCGCTTGATACACGAGTATTAATTACCGGGGAAAACGGGACCGGGAAAGAACTTGTTGCGCGTGCAATTCATAAAAAAAGTTTAAGAAAAGATAAATCTTTTGTTGAGGTAAATTGTGCAGCTATTCCAAATGAACTTATTGAATCTGAATTATTTGGACATGAAAAAGGTTCGTTTACAGGAGCCGTTCAACAGCGTATCGGAAGATTTGAATTAGCACACAAGGGTACAATTTTTTTAGATGAAGTTGGCGATATGTCCCATCAGGCCCAGGCAAAAGTTTTACGTGCAATTGAAGATGGTAAAATTGAGCGAGTTGGAGGCGGGAAAAAAATTGATGTGGATGTTCGGCTGATTGCTGCAACAAATAAAAATCTAAAAGAAGAAATTGAAAAAGGAAATTTTAGAGAGGATCTTTATCATCGTTTAAATGTCATCCCAATTACTGTTCCGCCTCTGCGTGAAAGATTGGAAGACATCCCGATTCTTATTGACCATTTTACAAATGATATTTCATTAAAGCACAAAAAACCCGTTACAAAATTTTCAGATGATGCAATTCGAATATTACAAAATCAATCATGGACAGGGAATGTTCGTGAACTAAGAAATATTGTAGAACGTATTATTATTATAGTTGATAAAAAAGAAATTTCTGGTAAAGATATAGATTTTATGTTTGCAGGAAATCAGCAGTCTGTGGATGAACTTGTTGATACAAGTAATTCATTTCAGGAGTTTAAAGAAAAGGCTGAACGAGTTTTTATACTTAAACAACTAAGAGCTAATGATTGGAATATCAGTAAAACTGCAGAGATACTTGATATTCAAAGGAGTCATCTTTATAACAAAATGAAAAAATATGGAATTGAAAAGGATGAATAATGGCTACTATCTTTTCTAAAATAATCAATAAAGAAATTCCTGCCGATATTGTTTTTGAATCTGAAAACATACTTGCATTTAAGGATATCAACCCGCAAGCACCTGTTCACATTTTAATTATTCCCAAAGTTGAAATTCCAAAAGTAACTGATTTGAACGGCAAAGAGCACGGGGCTTTACTTGGTGAGATGATTGATGCCGCAAACAAAATTGCTAAAGAAATGGGAATAGCTGATGATGGCTTCAGATTGGTTTTTAATTGCGGAAATAATGCCGGTCAGGAAGTTTACCATCTGCACTTGCATCTGCTTGGCGGCAGAAAAATGAATTGGCCTCCGGGATAGCAATAATTTTTCATCGTGGATTTATTTCTGGATCTTTTTTGATTCCGGAACAAGTTTGGAATGACTGCACTTGTATCGTACATCAAACCTGAAAATAATTTTCCATTCCTTTTATTTTTTTATCATCATTAGTATTTCCAAATAACAACGAATCATATCCAAATTTATCTCGAACCCTTGTAACCGCTCTTAACATTTTTTTTCTTTTAATTTGATAATCCTCAAATAAAAATTCCTGTTCATTTACAGGTGAGAAATTTGTAAGACCAATTCCAATTAATCTTACGCCTACTCTCCTGGTACGTGCTTTTTTCATTAAATCCCAGGCTGTTTCAAATATAATTTTATCGTCATCGGTTGGTTTTACTGTTTTAGCACGGGTTAAAGTTTGAAAATCAGTATAACGAAGTTTTATATCGATTGTTGAAGTTTCCCAATTTCTTTTACGAAGTGATTGGGCAACTTTTCCTGTTAGATAAAACAAAGTGTTTTTAATTTCTTGTTCACTTGTAACATCATTGCCAAAAGTTGTTTCTCGTGAGATACTTTTTCTTGTACGCTGAATGGTCAGATATTCTGTTCCTTCACCATGAGCTTTGCGCCAAAGATCAACTCCATATTTACCAAATGCGGTTCCAAAATAATCTGATGAAAGATTTGTGATATCTCCAATTCTATATATTCCACGTTCGTTTAAACTTTGTTTCATAACTTTACCAACACCTGGAATTGTTTCAACAGGCATTGGTGATAAAAATTCCTTTTCCATTCCTGGAATTATATAGGTTATTCCTTTCGGCTTCATACAATCAGAACCGATTTTTGCAACGGTTTTATTGCTGCCAATTCCTATAGAAATAGGCAAACTAATTTTATCCCATATTTCTTTTTGCAGTTTAGTGGCAAATGCAAACATTGATCCGTACATTTTTTTTGTGCCCGTCATATCAAGATAAAATTCATCAATCGATGCTTGCTCAATTAAAGGAGCATATTGTTCTAAAATATTTTTAACAGCCTTTGAGAAACGGGTATACTCATCACCGTGCCCATGCAAATAAATTCCGTGCGGACAAAGCTTGTATGCAGTTCTGATTGGCATTGCGGAGTGAAGTCCAAAGGCACGTGCTTCATAAGAGCAGGCAGCAACAACTCCCCTTCCATATTTGGGATCACCACCAACAATTACTGGTTTACCATTAAGTTTCGGATCGAGAATTCTCTCTACTGAAACAAAAAACGCATCTAAGTCTAAATGGAAAATTGTTCTCATATTTAAGGTAATAGCACACAGATGACGCAGATTAAACTGATCTTCACTGATTATTCGAAAATATTTTCCTTCTTATTTCTGGTTTCTTACCAAAATTTAAGAGTAATCCCAACTCAATATTTGTTGCCTTTAAATAATTTATTAGCTGCAATTCATGTTCTTCAATTAAAGATTCAGCTGCTTTTAATTCAATAATAATTTTGTTTTCAACTATAATATCAGCATAATATTCACCAACTGTTTCATTCTCGTAAATCACTTTAATAGGTTTCTGTTTTTCAGCATATAAACCTCTTGCATTTAACTCAATTAATAAAGCATTTTCATAAACTTTTTCTAAGAATCCAAAGCCAAGGACATTATATACTTTATAAAAACAAGAAATAATTTTAGATGTTAATTCCTTATATAAATATTCTTCCATTAATTCTCCTTTAATTTTTAATCTGTGTTTATCTGCTAAATCAGTGTCATCAGCGTGCCATTTCTTTTCTAATTAGCTTGTATCTCTTCTAACCTTGGATATGCTTTTATAATTGTTGGAGGCATATCAACTTTAGTTTTTTCTTCCAACAAATGTATTAGCTCAAACGCATTAGCTACGGCATCACCTTGCGGATGATTATTCATTATTACATTTACTTCTTTTACTTTAAGTTCAATCGATTTAATCTTTTGTGTGATCTCGATTAATTCTGATGCTGAATAAAGATAATGATAGCGTGAGCTTTGTTCTTCATAAGTTTGTTGCTTGCCAAAATTATCCAGTGATTTTTTCCACGCTTCAGCATTTCTTCCATGAAAACGAATGTAAGCTTTATCATTTGTAATTATAGGATCAAACTCAATTGCCTGCCCAATCTGCGGCTGATCTATCGTACAAAAAGTTAAATTGTTTTCCTTAAAAAAATCATAAGCACGATTATTTTTCCAGGATGAATGACGCACTTCAACAAAGCAGTTTACATCAGAAAAAATATCTTTTATCTTTTGTATATGCTGAACTGAAACGCCATCAAAGGCAAATGAATATGGAAATTGAACAAGTAAACCGCCAAGTCTTTCTGACTTACGCAGCAACTCAAGATTAAAACGAACAGCTTTTATATTTTGTTCATCAAACTTTCTTTTATGCGTAAAATCCTGATGAAGTTTTATATGAAAGGTAAAATCATTGATGCCTTCAATTTTTTTTATCCATCCATCAACAATCTTTGGACTTAGATAAGTATAATATGTTGAATTAACTTCAACACAATTAAAATATTGGGAATAAAACTGCAGCCAGTCAAATCCACCCGTTTGAGATTTAGGATAAAAGTTCGGGACCCAATCTTTATAAGACCAGCCTGCAGTACCAACGTAATATTTAGGTTTGTTCATCCGGCTTTCTTTTCCATACTCCGATAAATTCCAACTACAATTCCAACAATTTTAAATGAAGCATATTTTTTATCTATAACAATAGGTTTATAATCAGGATTTTCTGAAACGAGTTCTATCTCATTCCGCTTTTTATTATATCTTTTTACAACTGCGGCATCATCAAGTATTGCAACAACAATTTGTCCGTTCTTTGGTTCAAGATTTGGATTAACAATTACAATATCTCCGCTAAAGATGTATGCATCTTTTAAACTATCGCCCTTAACACGTAAAAGAAATGAATCCTGTGGCATCCTTGCAATCGTCGGTAGTTGTACAGTATCAATCGCATCGGGATAAATAGTCAGTGGATTACCGGCAGCTACTTCTCCAAGTACGGGACGCGGTACAAAAAATTTTTCCTCGAGTGTAAGTTTTATTCCTCGTGCTAGTTTAGGAT
>DASVGS010000351.1:0-3230 GCA_036379435.1 Ignavibacteriaceae bacterium | reverse complement strand
AGAGTATGGTTAGTTAGTCCAACAACGGTTCCTTCCCTTAGTATTTTAGAGAGAGGACTTTCAACTTTTACTTTAGTATTCTCATCAACAATATTAAATATATTTTCAAGAGGATTCCCTTTAGATTCAACTTCGCTTCTGCCAGTTAATCTTTCGGCTACAGAATTCATCTGACGGACATTTCCTGAAATATCAGTTGTGATTACTGCGTCACCAATGCTATACAGCGTAGTGCGAAATAATTCCTCACTTTCCTTTAACTTTTTTAAAACACTTTGATTCTCTTCCTGATCAAGTAAAATTTTTCCAATTAATAATGTGGCAAATGGGTAAATACCAAGTACAGTTGGAGTAAGAATTTTAAACATTTCAAGTTTATTTGGATAGGGGATAGTTAGAAATAATAGAAGCATTACGACATTAATGATCAAACCAAAAACATAAAGTTCTTTTTTAGATAGATCTTTTTCAGGAAATTTATTTCTTCTAAAAAAGAAATAGTATCCAATCAGAAAAGATGAAATGATTACAAGTGAGCCCGTAAGTGCACCGCCGCCTCCTAAATAATTTCTAAAAACTATTGCCATTATTGAAGCAATTGATCCTGAAATTGGACCAAAGAAAAGTGTACACAAACCAATTATTATAGATCTGCCGTCAAAAATAATTCCTTCAGCCAATTTAAATGGATATAACATTCCTACGATTGATGTAATACCGAAAAGTAATCCCTGGAAAATTTTGCCTTTAAGCTGGGTTCGGTTAAAACGTAAATCGATAAAACCGGAAAGTACGCTAAGTGCGATTAAAACAGATAGGTTATATATCAGATCAATAATTATCATTAAGGATTTTGTACTTAACTAATTTTAATAAAAGATTTAATGGATCAATATTAAAATAGATTAAACGTGAAAAAAAATTATTTTGAGAAGAACATTTTAACAGCAATTAAGAACAAAGATATCGCAAATATTTTTTGAAGCATATTTTGAGAAAGACTAACAGCTATTTTTGCTCCAAACCAGCCGCCAATTATAAATCCCAAACATATTAAAGCAGCAATTTTCAAATCAACATATCCTTGCTGATAATATGCATAAGCAGCAAGTATACCAATCGGTGGTACCATAAGTGCTAATGTTGTTCCCTGTGCTTGTTGCTGCGATAAACCGAATAAAAAGACTAATGCCGGAACTATTATTATTCCTCCTCCTAATCCTACTACTCCGCTAAATGTACCTGCTGCAAGACCAAGTACAACAAATAAAATCTCTTTTGGCATTTTAAAATCCTAAAATTAGTGAAGCTTAGCCCATAATATTTTTATTTCTGGATGAACGCCAGAAATATAATGGTAATCCCAATAATATTAATAACGAACCCATTGCAGCATTCCCAAGATCCGAGATAATCGTATTAATCAAAAACAACAAAGAAAAAATTACAAAAATAATTGGGGTGTATGGATAACCCCACACTTTATATGGGCGTGGTGCATCGGGCATTTTTCTTCTTAAAACTATTACTCCATAAGCGCCTAGCATATAGAATAACCATGCTGCAAATATTACGTAATCTGTAATGGTATCAAAAGTACCGGAAAGAACTAATATACAAGACCAAAGACCTTGAGCGATAAGTGAAGTATGAGGAGTTCCGAAATTCGGATGAATTTCACCAAGCTTCTTAAAAAACATACTATTTCTTGACATTGCAAAACAAACCCGTGCAGTAGATAAAATGCTTCCATTGAGAGCCCCAAATGTTGATACAATTACTGCGATTGAAATTAATGCAGCCCCGGAATGTCCAAATATGATCTCTGCTGCTGTTGCTGCAACCAAAGGGGAATTTGCCATTTGTCCAACGGGTAAAACGTAAAGGTAAGCTGCATTAACTAATAAGTAAACAAAGATTACTATGAGGGTTCCGAACATTAATCCCAAAGGAACATTTCGTTGTGGATTTTTTATTTCACCGGCTACAAACGTAACATTGTTCCAACCATCATAAGCCCAAAATGCGCCTGCCAATGCCAACCCTAAAAGAGATATTAAATTTGTTGAAGTCGCTTCCGGTATTGCAAATCCTGTTGATATATTTGCGAAACTGCCTGCACCACTGGCAAATAAAAAAATTGATAAACAAACTATACTTGCTATCTTGATAAAAGTTATTACTGATTGGACAGCTCCCCCGAAAATAACACCGGTATAATTAATCCCGGTTAAAAACAAAATACAAAGAATCGCTGCAGCTTTAGCACCAAACTCCGCGAACGGAAAGATATGACCAACAACAGGTATGTAAAATGAAAAATCCTGTAATACCTGGGGGAGTTGTGGAAACTTAATGAAGTATCCGAGATATTCACCAAAAACATAAGCAATCGCGGCCTGGCTGCCGGTTTGAATAACTGAGAAAACCGACCATCCATAAAGATATGAGGTAAAATTTCCGTACATCTTTTCAAAATAAATGTATTGACCACCGGTAGCATCAATCATTCCGCTTATTTCTGCATTACATAACGCACCAATAAACGTAACTATTCCAGCTACAAGCCACACAATTAAAAGTAATTCCGGGGACATCAATTGGCCCGCCATAGTAGCTGGTTTTCTGAAAATTCCGGAACCAATCATGGAACCTGCTGCTATCATAACGGCCGCAGTAAGTGTCAGACCGCGCACTAATTCAGTTTTTGGTTTAATCATAAGGCAGGGATTTAGTTTGGGTGAAAATATTTTTACCTATTGATAAAATCTATTTAATTATTGGTGAGTGAACATAAAAAACTTTTATAAAAGGAACAATCAGTTGAATAAATAATTCTGTATATCGGTTCTAATGTTTATTTTTGTTTTGTAATAAAACCTTAATTTTTAAATAAGTATTTAAATGGAAAATATTCTTAAACAACTTAGTATTTGCATCGAGAGAGGCAAACTAAATAAGGATTCAAAATTTCCTGCAGATATGAAAGACTTACCGGGAGCTATTGAACTAACTCAGCAGGCATTGGATGATGGAATTTCTGCCAAAGCTATTTTGGATGACGGGTTTTTACCGGGAATGAAGGTTGTTGGTGAAAAATTTAAAAACGGAAAAATTTTTCTGCCTGAAGTTCTCATTTCAGCAAAAGCTATGAGCAGTGCAATGGAACTGCTAAAACCATATTTTCACTCCGGCGAAATATCTTACAAAGGTAAAGTTATAATGGGTAC
>DASVGS010000350.1:0-2299 GCA_036379435.1 Ignavibacteriaceae bacterium | reverse complement strand
CTGGATGATAAACTCAGCAATATCTTTAGCAATGCCGCTGCTGGTAATGGAGCTCCTTCTAAACAGGTAAAAGAATCTTATGCAGTTACATCTGGATTAATAGATGAACAACTGAATAAATTAAAAGCGGTGATGACAGATGATGTAACAAAACTCAACCAGCTTATTCGTGAGAAAGCAGTACCGGTGATTGGCGTAAAAAATGAGTAGGCTTTAAGCTATAAATAATAGTAAACCACTGTAGTAAACCTACGGTGGTTTTTTATTTGTATTAAGGTGGGTTAAATCCTGCGTAAAAAAGGCTTTAAATGAAGTAAATTTTCATCTGCTGAATAAGTTGTCTGGCATTATTTTCCCTGATAATTAGTAAACTTAATCCCTATGAAGAAATCAATATTAATCAACCTCATGTTTTTGGCATTGTACATTTCATTGGTTTTTTTAATTGCTTTGAGCCGGTATTTATAGGTTTTGGTAACTGGCTAACATTGGCAAAGAATAGAATTTTAAAATTGTGGCTTGCGAGTATGGTTTACTTTATTCCGAAAAAGTTGAATCGTTTACCTGCCCTTTTCGTATTCAGAAAATAATGCTGAACATCTTTTCTTTAAATTTATTTTTGAATTGCTCTTTAATGCTATCAAAAAATGTTTACAACTTTTCTATTGTTAACTTAATTGCATTGGTGCTATTAAAGAACTTTAATAGTATTTTAATTGCATTCTCCAGATTATTCCTGTTTTGATTTTTAATTTTCCCTTTCTTTTATTGAGGTTAAAAAATCTCGGCTCGTTGGTTTAGGAATTTACTTTACGCCAATTTTTTAGTGCATAAATAAAATTTTGATTCTACAATCAAAGACGTTTCTATTTTTCTGTTTAAGTGTAATCTGTTGCTGCTAACTATTACCACAAATGGGCATTAGTGCCAAAATAAGGATAGTCAAAGCCAAACTTAATATAGAGATAATAAACCTGGTTAAACACAAAGCCATATACTCCATATAAAAGTAACAGCATATATATAATCAGTCTGTAATAATTTTTTTGTTTATAATCGTGAACGATAACATTCTTCAGTTCAATTATTCCCAACCCGGAAACGTAAGCAATAAATACTCCCCAGTGTTTGATGGTGAATGTGTGAATGAGGGCATGCTGCGGCATAATAAAAATCCAATTTGCCGAGGCAAGTAAAAAAACAATTCCCATTTTAAACTGTACCCGATTTGATGTGTACATCTTTTTAAGTGCCAGAACTGAAATGACAATAAACGTTATTGCAGGAACTGCATACATCCGGCCAATGCGGAACCAGATTTCATACGTCCACATACGAATAAAATCTTTTGTTTCCACGGGTCTTCCCAGTTCGTTGGAGAGATTACCTGTGCCGGCCGTTCTTTTCAAAACGGCATTCGTTAAATCTCCTGTTACGGCCTGCCAGCTTCCCAGGTAAATATAATTTTGCCATAAATGAAGCGCTACTCCCATTACTGGCATGATGAATAAGAGCAGATTAATTTTTGTGATTATCCTTTTTGTAAAAATTACGGAGAAGCCGAGTATAATGATGGCGAGGTAAACAATAGATTCGTACGTCAGTAATGACTGAAGAAAATAAACGATACAAAGGAGGACAAGCATCTTGTTCTTTTGTCCTTCATTATAATAGCGGTATAGCAGCCAGATAAAAATCCATTTTAAAAATTCAGTGTAGAGGTGCTGATGTAAATCATCAGCAAAACAAATAAAATAACAACTGATGACCATCAAAAACCAGCTGATAAAAGCAGCCTTTTTATCCGGTACTATTTTTTGTAATGCCTGCAAGAGAAAGAAAAAAAAGATAACAGAAATGATGATGGGAACCATTGCAATGGTGCGGGGATCTTTGGTATTTATGATTCTTGCATACATGCCGGCTAATTCATCCGGTAGCGGCGGATAATGCGTGTAAACTTCAGAAACCTGTTGCTGGTTAAAATTACCGGTATAACCAAAAACCGGCAAGCCAATTGTTTTTCGGTAGCCAATATCTTTAAACCACATGGCAGAAGAATGTACATTCCTGCTGCTGAAAGCATCCCCATACACACCGGTGCGGGCCTGCGTTTGTTCATCGTAGATAGGAATTTTATACCAGCGGTATAGTATGAGGGTGTAACAAAATAAAAAGGTTAATATTATGATTAGTTTTCGTGTCATTATTTATGAAGGGAGATTTGATAGTAACTTTTCCGCAGCTTGAATAATTACATCAGGTGAAATATTTTTCATACAAAAATTATTGCCACCAC